>JADBYT010000005.1 GCA_020402865.1 Bacteroidota bacterium
AGCGACAAACCAAAACGCAGCTACGGCAGCGACGAGGAAAAGCCGCGCCGCAAATTCAACGACGATAAGCCTTACGGAAAATCATCGTACGGCAGCGACAAACCAAAACGCAGCTACGGCAGCGATGATGAAAAGCCGCGCCGCAAATTCAACGACGATAAACCTTACGGAAAATCTTCATACGGCAGCGACAAACCAAAACGCAGCTACGGCAGCGATGATGAAAAGCCGCGCCGTAAGTTTGATGATGAGAAACCAAAACGCAGCTACGGCAGCGATGAGGAAAAGCCGCGACGCAAATTCGATAGTGATAAGCCTTACGGAAAATCATCGTACGGCAGCGACAAGCCCAAACGCAGCTATGGCAGCGATGAGGAAAAGCCGCGCCGTAAGTTTGATGATGAGAAGCAAAAACGCAGCTACGGAAGCGACGATGAAAAGCCGCGCCGTAAATTCAATGATGACAAGCCCTACGGCAAATCAGCTTACGGAAGCGATAAACCCAAACGCAGCTACGGCAACAACGACGAAAAGCCCTATAAAAAATCGCGCGGCAGCGACGACGATGCAGGAAGCTGGGAAGTATTTGACGACGCGCCCTCGGCCAGCGATTATGTAAAGGCAGCGGAGCGTCCGGCTTTCCGCAAATCAAAAGGCGCACCCTCGCAGTATGCCGAAGCCAGCGGCGGATCAGTGCGTCTGAATCGCTTTATAGCCAACACCGGCCTCTGCTCGCGACGCGAAGCCGATGAGCTGATTGAAGCAGGTGTAGTGAAAGTAAACGGCAAAATTGTGACCGAACTCGGCACCAAAATTTCGCCGACCGACACTGTTCACTACGGCGATCAGCTGTTGCGCCGCGAACGCATGCAGTATGTGCTGCTCAACAAGCCCAAAGACTTCATCACCACCACCGATGATCCGCAGGAACGCAAAACCGTACTGCAGCTTGTGAGCGATGCCTGCGACGAGCGCATTTACCCCGTTGGCCGCCTCGACCGCAACACCACCGGCCTGCTCCTGCTCACCAACGATGGTGATCTTGCTGAGCGACTGATGCACCCGCGCTACGGGATCCGCAAAATCTACCACGTTACGCTCGACATGGCCCTTAAAGCCGAGCATTTCGAAGCCATCGAAAACGGCGTTGAACTCGAAGACGGCCCCATCAAAGCCGATGAACTCAGCTACGTGGGCGAAGGCGGCAACAAGAAAGAAGTGGGCATCGTGCTTCACTCCGGCCGCAACCGCATCGTACGCCGCATCTTCGAACACTTCGGCTATCAGGTTATCGGCCTCGACCGCGTAGTGTACGCCGGCCTCACCAAGAAAAACCTCCCCCGCAGCCGCTGGCGCCACCTCACCGAAGAAGAAGTAGGTATGCTGAAAATGACTACCGGCGCAGGTACTAAAAAGGTTAAAGCGAAAACTACCGGGTACAGGAGTAAGAAGAAAGATTGATTTCTCAACCATATTCAAACAGGGCTGCCGGATAATTTCCGACAGCCCTGTTTTATTGTAATCACACTTTTATCTTGATTTTGACTATAACCTCAGTACAAACGAAGCCGGAACATAATTCACTCCCACAGCCTGACAAACTACAAAAAACTCCCACTCATTCGTATTAGGTTTTCATTTACAATTTGAAGCGATAACCTGTCCGGCAGGCATATTGTTCAGTTGAAATTCATAATGGGTTAGTCGCCCTTCGGATGAAATTACCGTACATCGTGAACTGGCTTTGGGTGCTTCTTTTTCCTGCCCATATACAGCCGGATTTATCATCGAATTATATATGACAACTATTGAATTTCCTGTTTGAAAAAACTGTTTCTCAAGTTTTAAATGCGCTGTATTATCGAGTGAATTGTTTTTGAAATCGGGCAATACTACTGTTTCTATAATCTCTGCATTGGTGTTTTCGAGGTTGGAGTTAAACCTATATAGCTGCACTACGGATCGTAGTTTTTTATCGTCCGCACTGAATGGCATAAAAAAATCATCGCCACCACGACCAATTATAATAAACCCGTTTTCTTTCAGATCGAAAAAAAGTAAATCATCGCTCCACTTAATAATACGATCATAATCATGGAGCCGCATAAATACCGAATCGGGAATATAGGATAACTGTGGCGTTTTAAACGTCCCTTCAAATTCGTCCATTTGCCAGAAAGCAAAACCGGTTACATGTTGCCAGTTTGTTTTCGACAACATTGGGGCAATAGCGTACGTTTTTTTATGGTAAGAAATATACCGGACCCAGCCTGTTTTTACCGGAGTTCCTTCTGGCTTAAACTTGTATGTTTCCTTATTGGGTATATCAATACATATTACTTCCTGTTCAGGCGATCCGTTTTCAGCATGCTCGCCAAACGTATAAAAAAGTAATCCGTCATTTGAAAGTATTTTACTTTGAATTAACTGTTCCGCATTGTATCGGCCCATTAAATGCGGACTAATCAACGAATTGGTCTTGGGTACACGGTCATACTTATACACATCCATATCCTGATCAATCATACAGCTAAAACTGTTCAACTCAGAACGGTCATAAATAACGGCCAACTTAGTTTCATCGGGCGAGATAAGTACTTCTAAATTCCGATATAAGTCGAAAACAGAATCATCAGAATAGGGAAACCTGATTAACTCTTTTGTCTGCACCGAATCACCCATAATCCGTGATATCTCAATTATTGCCGTTGAGTTATTTATCCTGTAGCAAACATAAGCCTCATATCCATTGAACTTCCCAATCCAAAAGGAAATTCGCATAACACTATCGGGCAGATCTCCCCATCCGGGATGAATATTTTTCATCTTACGGCGCGAAATTTCTTTCTCGTTATTAATTGGCTTACATGATGCTATTGCATATTTGCTCTGTTTTGGAGCACGTTTTTTTGAATTGGAAAATGTGCCCACGATCAATGTATCTCCTGCGAAAAAATGAAGATATGTGGCAGGATTGACAATTGAGATTCTTTTATCGCAACCGGAAAGTTGTATTGTTTGCGAAAAAATAACTGAGTGGGTAAGAGAAAAAAGAAGGAGTGCAAATATTGTTTTCATAAGGGTTAGTTTCAGCTCTTAAAAATAATTGTTTTTTTAAATTGATTGGGGACTCTCAAATTACTTGTCCGGTTAATCATATCCTGGGTATGCTGAAAATGACTACCGGCGCAGGTACCAAAAAGGTGAAAGCGAAAACTACCGGGTATCGCAGTAAGAAGAAGGATTGATTGTACAATCAAATATCAAAAGAGGCGGTCTCAATATGCTGAGGCCGCCTCTTTTTTTGCATGCAATGAAGTGAAGACTATTCCACGGTTAGCTCTCCTAATTTGTAATCTTTACCCTTTGAACCATAGATCAATAAATGATTCTGGTCGAGAGGCAGTGAAATACGCGGACAAAGATTTACTTCCGTACCTGCGATTTCGGTGAGTGTTTTTTTCCTCATTTCACCATTTTCATTTAAGATGGCCACCACCGGGACTGTACCTTTTATTTTTTTCAAAATCTTGATGTCTCTTGGTTTGGTTACTGGTGCATTAGCAGGAAGGTCATTATACAAAACAAAAATTTGTTCATCTTTTATTACCACATTGTAGGAATAGTAAATAGACTCATCACTATTCAGGTTCACACTTGTAGTAAGCATCACCGGTCCGATTCCAATTCCTAGCGGTCCTTGTTTTCGAATAAAATATTGTCTTTTGGGCACCATTTTCACCCAAAGGATATCGCCTTTTGGATCAATATTTACAATCAAAAGATCGCCGTAATAATACGTTTGGCTCGATGCACCATTTGGCCCCTGATTGAATTGCATGTAAAACTCTTCATACGTAATCACATACCCCCCGTTTTCTTTCTGAATTACTTTCCCGGGCTTTGAGTTTACACCAAAATATGTTATTGGCCCATTTTTGGTTTGCTTCAGCTGATAGTAGTTGTTGAATAGTTCCGTTTCAAAATTATACTGCGAAACTGACTTTACGGCTCCTGTCTGTGCATTAAGCAGGATAAAATAGGTTCCGTTATAGCTCATATCGTAATATCGCTCTTTTTTGCCCGGATTGCTTTTGTAATGACCGTAAACCATCAGGTCCCCGTTATCATTAAACTGAACTGAAAATGAAATGATTCGCTTGTCTTCCAGTTCAACAGGAAAACGATCAGTCTCTTTACCATCTGAAGCATACTTGATAATTGAATAACTAAACTTACTGTCTCGGGTTTCTGTGGGTGTAACCAGTTGCAACTCGGTTAGAAATATTTCTTTGTTATTATTTATATAACAATTCATCAGAATATTATAGGCATCATCTGTTTTACTCTTAATAATATTATCTGCCTGAGAAAGGATGGTGAGGCTCTTATCAAGAATAAAAAATTCGAGATGATTAAGCTTGGTCTTGGGGCTGGTGTATATATGTGTGATGAGAATATTTGCAGAGTCGGGAGAAAAGCGAAAGAAAATATCCCCGATATCATTTTTGCCTTCTGCTTCAAGTTTAATCAACTCTGTAGGCTTTGGGTTAAGTACACCTTGCATGTTTATACTGTATGCATTAAGCCGAAACTTCTTTTCAGGTTTATTATAGTACGATGTGAAAATAATAAACTGACTGCCCTGAAATATAATCTCTTCTATTTCCTGCTTTTTATTTACTATTCTCGGAATATCAAGCTTCGTACTGAACAGTTTATTGTAAGTGCCCTGCTCAAAACATTCAATATAATAATCATCTCCTTTTGCAGAAAGGGTATATAGCCTTCCCTCCTTGCTTGCCATAAAGGATGTAATCTTTACCGATGATTCCAGAGGTTTTCCCCACTGAATTTTTACATTTTGTCCGGCCAGCTCATACGAAAAGACAAGACACAGAATGAGTGCTTTTAAAAAGTTGTGCATTTGATTTGTGATTAGGGTTAACAATTGTTGCTGTATAACAGCACAAAAAAGCCGGAGTAAATATACTCCGGCTTTCTCATACATACAATTTTCCCTTTATCCTTTCAACGCTTCCGCACCACCCACAATTTCCAGAATCTCGTTGGTAATTGCGGCCTGACGGGCTTTGTTGTAGCTGATACGCAGGTTGCGCAGCAGTTCTTTCGCGTTGTCGGTAGCTTTGTGCATAGCTGTCATACGCGCGCCGTGTTCGGAAGCGTGTGAGTCGAGCAGTGCTTTGTAAAGCTGTGTTTTGAGCGAGCGGGGAATGAGATCCTGAACGATCTCGGCTTTCTCGGGCTCAAAAATGTAATCGGTTTTGCTTGATGCGTTGCCGGAAGCAGTGGGCACCACGGGCAAAAACTGCTCGGCCTGGGTAATTTGTACCGCAGCGTTTTTAAACTGGTTATATACCAGCACCACTTTGTCAAACTGTCCTTCGCCAAACGCTTTCATAATGGCTTCGGCCACGGGCGCAGTGTTTGCAAAGGCTAGTTTGTCGAAAAGCACATTGAGGTTGCCCAACTCCGACAATGCAGCGGTGTACGGTGTTTTGCGGAAGAAATCGCCGCCTTTTTTACCGATGGTGATGTAGCTGGCTTTTGCCGTGGGGTAATCTTCGCGGATGGCACGCATGGTGCGCTTGATTACGTTGGCATTAAAGCCGCCGCAAAGACCACGGTTGGAGGTAATCACCACAAACAGCACGTTTTTCACTTCGCGCTGGCGTGAATAAACGCCCTCGGTGCTGTCTAAACTGGCGCTCAGGTTTTCAAGAATCTCGCGCAGTTTCTCGGCATACGGACGCATCTGGGTGATGGCATCCTGCGCACGACGCAGCTTGGCAGCCGACACCATTTTCATGGCGCTGGTGATTTGCTGGGTTGACTGTACCGAGGTAATTCGGTTGCGGACTTCTTTTAAGTTCGGCATCGTATTGCGTTTTGCTCCGGTTACGGGGAAGCATTGTGCGGACAATTACTCGTCCGCACATTTTGTTCAGATTTACGCTTTGTACTTGGCAGCAACTTCTTTTGCAGCCGCTTCAATCACACCGGTAATGTTGTCGTCAATTTTACCGGCTTTGATTTCGTTCATGGTTGAAGCGTGCTTGCCGCGCATGTATTGCAGGAAATCCACTTCAAACTCTTTTACTTTGTTGGCGGGCACATCGCGCAGCAAACCTTTGGTACCACAGTAAATAATGGCTACCTGATCTTCTACACGGAACGGCTGGAACTGACCCTGCTTGAGGATTTCCACGTTGCGCACACCTTTGTCGAGTACCGACTTGGTAGCCGCATCGAGGTCAGAACCAAACTTGGCAAATGCCTCAAGTTCGCGGTACTGCGCCTGGTCGAGCTTAAGTGTACCAGCCACTTTTTTCATCGACTTGATCTGGGCGTTACCACCCACACGCGATACGGAGATACCTACGTTGATAGCAGGGCGCACACCGGCGTTGAACAGGTTCGACTCAAGGAAGATCTGACCGTCGGTAATTGAAATTACGTTGGTCGGGATATAAGCGGATACGTCGCCGGCCTGTGTTTCGATGATCGGGAGTGCGGTGAGTGAACCGCCGCCTTTTACGAGCGGACGGATAGACTCGGGCAGGTCGTTCATGGCGCGGGCTACATCGTCGCTGTTGTTGATTTTAGCAGCACGCTCGAGCAGACGGCTGTGCAGGTAAAATACGTCGCCGGGATAAGCCTCACGTCCGGGAGGACGACGGAGCAGCAGTGATACTTCGCGGTAAGCTACAGCCTGCTTGGAGAGATCATCATAAATGATCAGCGCAGGACGGCCGGTATCGCGGAAGAATTCGCCGATGGCAGCGCCCGCCATCGGAGCGTAGAACTGCAGCGGAGCCGGATCGGCAGCGGGAGCAGCTACTACTACGGTGTAAGGCATAGCGCCGTTTTCTTCGAGTACGCGTACTACGTTAGCCACGGTAGAGCCTTTCTGGCCCACAGCTACGTAGATACAGAATACCGGGTTGCCGGCTTCGTAAAACTCTTTCTGGTTAATGATGGTGTCGATGCAAACGGCTGTTTTACCGGTCTGGCGGTCGCCGATTACAAGCTCACGCTGCCCGCGGCCAATCGGAATCATGGCGTCGATAGCCTTGATACCGGTTTGCAGCGGCTCGGTAACGGGCTGACGGTAGATTACACCCGGCGCTTTACGCTCAATCGGCATTTCGTACAACTCGCCTTTCAGCGGGCCTTTGCCGTCGATCGGATTGCCGAGCGTGTCAACTACGCGGCCCAGCATGCCTTCGCCAACATTGATAGAAGCAATGCGGTTGGTGCGGCGCACAGTGTCGCCTTCGCGGATATCGTTGGAGGCACCAAGCAGTACTGCGCCCACATTGTCTTCTTCAAGGTTGAGTACGATGCCCTGAAGGCCGTTCTCAAACTCAATCAGCTCGCCCGACTGAGCGTTTGAAAGGCCATAGATACGGGCAATACCGTCGCCCACCTGGAGCACGGTGCCCACCTCTTCCATTTCTTTAGCCGACTTAAAGCCTGCAAGCTGCTGACGTAGGATCGCGGATACTTCCGCCGGTTTAACTTCTGCCATTGTATTGGATAGTTATGCGTTGGTTCGCGTGTTGTATTTAGAATTCTTTGATAAACGGGTTTTCGCTGAAACTGCGCTCAAGCATGCGGATCTGGCGGATCATTGAAGTATCCACCTGACGGTCGCCTACGCGGAGAATAAAACCACCGATAAGTGTATCATCAATTTTCTCGGTGAGTTCCACTTCGGTGCCGGCTGCTTTACGCACAATTTCGAGTACCTGTTTGCGCAGCATATCGTCGAGCGGAGCAGCTGTGGTAATGCTGGCGGTAACAATATTCTTGTTTTTGCGGTACTGGCTCAGGAACGATTCGGCAATAATTTCCAGCTCGGCCTCGCGGCGTTTGCGGGTAATAATGTCGATGAATTCGGTAGTAATAACACCAATCTTTCCGCCAAAAATGGCTTTAAGAATTTCCTGCTTTTTGTCGGTTTTAATTACCGGACTTTTCAGCAGCAGCTCCAGATCGCGGTTTTCATGCACGGTGTCGCGCACCAATTGCATGTCTTCGCGCACCTGTTCAAGCTGACCTTTTTCGATGGCCAGATCCAGCAGCGATTTCGCGTAGCGATAGGAAACCCGTGTTTCGCGCATGGTTAGTTGAGCTTGGCGTCTTTAAGCAGATCGCCGATGAGTTCTTTCTGTTTGTTTTCGGCAGAGAGTTCACGCTTGAGCATGGTCTCGGCAATATCAATCGAGAGCTGCGCTACCTGATTTTTCAGTTCGGTAATGGCAGCCATTTTCTCGTTGTGAATGCTTTCGCGGGCAGCAGCCAGAAGCTTGTCGGCTTCCTGCTTGGCTTTTCCTTTGGCTTCGGCCACAATAGCGTCTTTCATGTCGCGGGCTTCTTTCAGCATCGCGTCACGCTCGCGGCGGGCTTCGTTGAGCAAACGCTCGTTGTCGGCCTGCATGGACGCAATATCAGCCTTCGCCTTTTCGGCCGACTTCAACGCATCGTCAATTGAAGCTTCGCGATCCTTGATCATTTTCATGATCGGCTTCCACGCAAACTTGGTCAAAAGGAAAAGAACGATCAGGAAGGTGACCATCATCCAGAAGAACAAGCCTAAGTCCGGTTTTACGAGTTCCATTTAGCGTATCGTATTGTTGGGTAATGAATGCTTGATGTTGTTTAACCTGATGTTTTGAAAGATCAGCCACAGCCAACCGCTGCGGCTGATCTTTTCAATGTTTCTTCCGCAAATTACGCAATGAAGGTAACGAGCAGACCAACTACCATCGCGAAGAAGGCTGCACCTTCAACGAGAGCGGCAGTAAGAATCATGTTGGCGCGGATGTCACCAGCGGCTTCGGGCTGACGAGCGATAGACTCGAGAGCGCTGCCACCGATACGTCCGATACCCATACCGGCACCTACAGCAGCAAGACCTGCACCGAGTGCAGCGAGACCGTGACCTGTTGTAGCACCAGCTTGGAGAAGGATGTCAGAAAGCATGTGAATTTATATTTAGGTTAAACAAATTACGTGGTTAGTGAGCGGCCGCCGCATGCGCGTGGTCGTGTGCGTGATCATGCTCCTCGTGGTGATGCTCCTCCACTGCCGCGCCAAAGTAAATGGCCGAAAGCAGGGTGAATACATACGCCTGAAGGAATGCCACAAGTAATTCCATGGCAAACATGAACACGGTAAAGAGAATGGATACTATGGACACACCAAGACCACCTCCCATAGACTCGCCGCCTTTGCCGAAGATGAAGATGAGGCTGTAGAACGCAAGGGCTATGATGTGACCGGCTGAAATGTTCGCAAACAAACGAATCATGAGTACGAACGGACGCAGGAACATACCCAGAATTTCAATCGGAGTAAGAATAACCAGTACGAACGCCGGTACACCGGGCATGGCAAAAATGTGGCGCCAGTAGTGGCCGTTTCCGTTAATGGTGGTAATAATAAAGGTAAGCAGGGCTAGCGCAGCGGTAATGGTGATGTTTCCGGTAAAGTTGGCTCCGCCCGGGAAGAACGGAATAAGACCAAGCATGTTGGAGAACCAGATAAAGAAAAATACCGTGAGCAGGTAAGGCATAAACTTCTCGTACTTGTGCCCCAGCGCCGGCCTGGCAAGATCATCGCGCACGAAAATGATAATGGGTTCAAAGAACGACTGCATGCCCTTGGGCGCCTGTCCGGGACGACGCTTGTAGGCTTTCGCTATGCTCATAAATACATACATGAGCATAATTACCACAATGAAAAGGGTAACTACGTTCTTGGTAATGGAGAAATCATACAGGTGGTGGGTAGCCTCGTGGTTGGCCGCATTCAGCGTTTCGTCCCAAACCTCAATTTTGTTTTCCTCCATTTTGTAGCTGTAGTGGGCACCTTTGTACACACCCGACGCATTGTCGTGGAAACGGCTGGAAAGGAAAAACTCAAACCCTTTGTCGGTTTTCAGGATCACGGGCAGGGGAATGTGCGTGTGGCCCCAGAGGTGCCAGTCGTGCGCATCGGAGATGTGCTCCATGATCATTTTGCCGGGATTGAACTTGGCTTCTTCACCATGTTCGCCGTGGGCAGGCTTGGCCTCATGGCCCGAAGCCATTACGGAGTCATTATTGAGCGAATCGTGTTCCTGCGGTTCGTAAGCAAAACCAAAGGCAGGCAGCAGCAGCGTGCTGAAAAAGAGGACGAGACGGGTCAGAGCGGCGTTGGAACGCATTGATTCTGAGTGCATTTAAGGTGAGCGGCGTGCTACACCCCGAAATTCGGCTGCAAATGTAGGGATTTGTTTCGGAGATCAGAAAGAAAGTTCAGGGAAATTCGTCGAAATCAGTTGCCCGTTGGTCGTATTCGGAGCTGATTGTGGTCAGGTTGCGGGAATGCGGGCGAAATTAAAACCCCGGGGGATGTTTGTAGCGGGAAAAACTTACTTGCCTTTGGGCAGGAAATGCTTATAAAGAAGTGCTACCTCAAACGTAGTAAAGAGGAGATAAAAAACGAGGAAGTGAATAATAAAATGCACCGCCAGCGCCTTGTTGGTAAATGCATAAAGTACAATGACAATCAGAAAAATAAACAACTTAAATGTGGTAAGCCCCATGAACATGCGCACGAAGGCTTTCGGGTCGCCCTCGCCCGAGCGGAGAAGGATGTAATGTACCACCGCTGTAATGATTACAAAAAAAGCAAACAATGCCCAGCTCAGCGGGTGTTGCTTCCACACCGGCATAAATGCATTCCATGCCGCCAGCGCCCCGCCCACAATGGCCGAGAACACCAGCAAACGCACTAAAAAGGATTTGAAAGCTGCAGGCATCTGGCCGCAAAGATAGGAGTTTGCCGCTCGGCTTTGCCCGCAACGTTATTTCAAAAACGGAATTGCCACAAAAAATGTAGCCGAAGCCCCGCTCAGCCGCGTGCCCGGAAATGGCAAAGCATTTCCACGTTTTTGCTTCCAGCCGGTTTTCGACCAGTCGTGACGGTACAGGCCACGCAAGCCAAGTACAGCATACCTGCCCAACAGGATAGTAAACTCCGTACGTAATACAGGCACAAAATACGGATTGACAAACCGGCTTTCTTCCGTTTGTGTGCTTTGCACCACCCTGAACCGCCCCAACGCCCAGCCTAAACCGGCTGTTAAAACCAGCTTTTCAGAAGAAAGAAAATCGCAGCTGAAACCATCAAGGAAAAACTCATAGCCGCTCAGTCTGAATTCATGTGAAGAGGTACGAACTGTTTGAGCCGGGTAGTAATGAAATGCAAAAGCCCCGCTTGTAGAGGGCCATTGATTCACCACAAACATGCCCATTGCCCCGGTTTCAAATCCCGCAGAAAACATCGCCGATTGAAAGCCTGCAGCACCATATTGAGCCGCAAGAAAAGCATTTACTCCGGCAAGCGGCAGCGGGCGATAACCCAATCCTGCACCATAATAATCTGCAATGGATCTCACCGTTTTATCACGCGGATGCCTGATTCCCGGATGCCCCCAAACCATTACCGCAGCCAGAATACAAGCTGCGGTAATGATAATTTTTTTGCCGTACATGAACTGTTAACATTTACTCCGCCCCCGGCGCCGAAGGCGCCGGCATTGTATCAGCCGGTGCATCTTCCTTATCGGCAGTGCCAAAGGTGAATGCGATAAATGCACCGTACATGCCGCCGCTTAAACGCGTGCCGGGCAAATCGCCGCCATTGCCGCTCTTTTTCCGCCAGCCGGTTTTCGACCAGTCGTGGCGATAGGCACCGCGTGCGCCGATGGTTACACGGTCAAACAGCGTAAAGCTGAGCTCCGAACGCAGCATGGGTATGAAATACGGATTGGTGTAAACCGTTTCGCCGGCTGCATCCTTGCTTACAATTTTGGTGCGGCCCCAGGTCCAGCCCAAGCCGGCCGTAAACACCACTTTGCGCGAACTGATGAAATCGAAGCTGGAACCATCATACTGCATGTTCCAGCCACCCAGCGTCATTTCGCGGGCCGAATCGGAAATGGTTTGCGGCAGCAGGTAATGAAAAGTAAGCAGCGATGCCGAATTGAATTCGGTGCTGGAAGCATCCACATGGTTAAAACGACCACGATCAAGCCCCACATACATCGCGTTGCTTTCAAAACCGCTGGCAAAACCGCTGTAACGGAGCTGACTGTTGAGACTGGCGATGGGCAATACATAAAAACCGGCGCCGGGGCCGATATACTGCATGCCGCCTTTGAGCGGGTTTTGTGCGTGCGCCTGCGTAGCACCAAATGTCATGGCCGCAAACACAGCTGCCGCTGAAATAAAGTACAATTTTTTCATAACGGGAGTTTAAGTATGTGTACTGGATATGCTGTTTGTGAGCCTAATTTAGATAAACTGAAGCAGGCGAGTACGTTAAATTTCACTTCTCCACGTGTATTGTGCAGGATGGGTTATTTCTTCTTCAGAAAATCGCGGATGAAATACCAGATGGAGGCAAACACACCAACCAGTGTAAGCACCAGTGTAAACACCGGAATTTTGCCCAGCGGGAAACGCGCATCAAGCCAGCGCCCGCCCAGAGCGGCAGCGGTAATAATTACGGCCATGTAGGTGGCCATGCTCAGGTAACGTGCGGCCGACGGATCAAGCCGTTTGCGGTTCGGTGGTGGCGGTGCTGTCATGCAGTGCGGGCCTGGTTACACCGGCCATGGTGCAGGAACCTGAAAAATCGGCACCGGGCTCAATAGCCAGTTTGCCGGTCACCAGATCGCCCGAAAGCTTTGAGGTGGCTTTAAGTGTAAGCAGCTCGGCCACGTTCACATTGCCTTTTACAGTACCCGAAATATCGGCGTTCTGGCAATGCACTTCTCCTTCAATTACACCGGTTGGGCCTACTACTAATTTACCACGGGTGTTTACCGAACCTTTCAGGTTGCCGTCAATCCGGATATCGCCGCCCGAAACAATATCGCCGTCAATGGATGTGCCCGAACCAATAATGTTTACTGAACCGCCATCGGCAGCAGCTGTGCGTGATGAAGTATTGCCTTTTGCATTGAACATGAAGTAAAGATAAGTATTTGCACAAAAAAAACACCAGCAAATAGGGGTTCGCCCGTTCTGCCTTGTCATACCTGCATAACACAATCCATAAAATGAAACAATTCAGCTACACATTACTTTTCTCAATGGCCCTTGCGGTGCTTTCTTCGTGCTCAGGTGTGCTGGGTGTACACGGTGAAGGCGCTGCCGTAGTAGAACAACGTTCTCCGGGTGTATTTCAAAAACTGGCTCTTGATATTGATGCCGATGTGATTCTGCACTCCGATTCGGTTTACCGCCTCGAAATAACCGGCCAGCGCAACATACTCGATGTACTTACCACACGCGTAAACAACAACGAACTGGAAATCGACTTTTCAGATTGCGTAAGTGAGTACAGCGGCATCACCATTCATGTGTATGCTCCTGTATATGTGGCGGTCAGCATCAGCGGCTCAGGCAGCATACGCAACAACGACAGCCTCACCGCAGCTTCATTACGCATCGACATTAATGGCTCGGGCACGGCCAGTCTTCAAAACATACGCAGCAATTCGGTTGTTTCCGATATCAGTGGCAGCGGCAACGTAACCCTCAGCGGCAGTGCACAGTTGTTTACCCACTCCGTTTCCGGCAGCGGCAACCTGAAAGCATACGATCTCATCACTCAAACAGCCAACCTCACCTGCTCAGGCAGCGGCAACTGCGAAGTAACTGTATCGCAAACACTTGCGGTTGACATTTCGGGCAGCGGCGACGTGTTTTACCAGGGCAATCCGGCACTAAACGTTTCCATTTCGGGTTCGGGGCGCGTTGTACACGTAAACTAAGAGCCTTTGTTTTTGAGCTTTGTTTTGAGCACATTTTTCCTCAGACAAGGCGTGTTTTGCAGGCGATCCTTGGAGAGGATCGACAAAAAACAGAACGCAGGATGAGGGAAAATGAACCGAAACAAAGCCAAAGGATAAATTTTAAACAATCACTAAACACAATGAGGCTTGCATTTGCTTTTATCGCTTCACTTTTTCTTTTCACAGCCTGCGAAAGCAGCACCGAGCGCCAGTGGGTGGTTTCAAACCGTTCGGCCACTACCGTAAGGGTAAGTCTTATTACCAAAATAACCGGCGACACGCTTTATCAATCCATTGAACCGGGAAAAACCCGCGTCATTTATTCGCAAATGCAGGCGGGCGCAAGTTCGGGTGTGCTGCGTGCACTTACCGTGTTTGATACCGTGGTTATTGAAAATGCCACGAACAATTTTATGCAGAAGGATTTTTTCAATCAGCGTAACTGGGGCATCGATATTTCACAGATAAAAAAATTCCCTTCTTACTATTCCCATCAATATACCTTCGTGATTACCGATCAGGACTTTTAGCCAATCTGCATCCCCGATTAATACATCCCCATATACTACAAAGCCGCACTGAAATAAGTGCGGCTTTGTAGTATATGTGCCTTTTTAAATAGTTGTTGTTGAGATTTGTGTTGAGCAGATTTTTCTTCGGAAAAGGCGCTTTTCGCAGGCAATACTTAGAAAGTACCGACAAGTAATGCAACGCAGGATGGGGAAAAATCCACCATCACAAGGCCAAAGGATGAATTTAAACAGGCGCTGAATAATGCTCTTTTTATTTCGTGTTGTTTACGTAGTTCTTGTCGAAAAACTCCTTGTACTGCTGGGTGTTTTTACTGCGGTAAAACAGGCTGTAATTGTCTTTAGAAATACTAAACACCTGATAAGATCCCGCTGTAAGTTCGGCAAACAGTTCAGGACGGCCTTTGAGAACGGAAAAATAGCTCATGGCCGAATTTTTATCCTTGAAGCCTTTCACAAGAATAATTTCGCGCTGGTTATCCAGAATAATGCTTGAAATAGTGAGCCCGTTCGACGCGTAATTCTGCATGTTGAAATCAGACAAGGCTATTTTAAAGTTGTTGATGTTTCCCTTGCCTTTAGTCACCACAATCATAAACTGGTGTTCGGCGTTGGCATCTAAAGTATAGGGTGGTGCAGCTTTAGCCGTGTCGGCACTAACCACATCGCCGCGCTGGCGTTTTATCGCATCAAGCAGCGCCTGCGCCTGATCTTTTACCGGATCCTTGGGGAATGTGGCCACAAGGTTGGTAAGCGATTTTTCCATTGCCGGTGTGCCTTGTGTTTTGCCAATACTTACGGCGCGGATATAGGCAAAGCGGGCTGCATTTTCGTTTTTGCGGCCAAATGTGGTATCGGCATAATTACAGCGGGTAATTACTTCGCTGTATTTGCCCTCGGTAAACATTACGTAGGTTTCCTCGTAATAGCGAACCACCTTGTTTTTTTCGGTGAGCTTATCCACCTCAAAATTCGGGTTGCGGATGAGTTCAGCATACTCGCTTTGCGGATATTTTGAGAGGATATAGTTTTTATGCTCGTCGGCTTTGGCGGTATTATTCTGGCTTTGGTAAATACGGTAAAGCTGAAAATGTGAGGGCAGTGAATATTTGTGTGTGGGAAAACGCTGGCACAGGGCTTCAAAAGCCTCAATGGAGCGCGCATTGTTGCGCAACTGTTCTTTGTAAATAGCTCCGAGGCTGTATAGTGCTTCGGCAATTTTTTCGTCAGATGCGGTAAGCTGTTCGGGCGTGAGCGGCAGGTTTTTCAGGTAAAAATCACGCCCCAGTTTGTCGTTGTTGCCGGGTTTGTTTCCGCCAGCCTGCGTGGTATTGCTGCTGCCTCCGTCGCCGCCGTCTTCGGTAATGTAGGTTTCCTTATTCATCCGCCGCCAGTTGTCTTCAAGCTTGCGGTTGCCCCATTTGCGGGTAAACTCGCCCATGCCGAATGAAATGGTGGACGGATTGTAGAAGTACCAAAGCCCGCCCGGGTTGCCACCGCCAATGGGGCTGCCGCCCGGGTTATTTACCGGATTTACGGGGCCGCCTCCTTGCTGCAGCAAGGCCTCCTGTTCTTCTTTTTTCTTACGGTCTTCTTCTTTCTTGGCTGCAATCAGTTTGTCGATATAGGCATACAGCCCGGTAGTGTCTGTACCGTACTTTTTTACAATGCCCTGCAGGCTGTCTTCAAGGCGCACAGTTTTTATATAACGTACCAGGGTGCTCAGGCTTGATCTTTTTTCATCAATCTGGGCATACGAAGCGTAGTCTTTGGGCAAAAACTGCATGGTACTGTCGTAATAGGCCTGTGCATTAATGTAATCGGTTTCCGTAAAATACAAATCGCCGAGCGCCAGATACGTAAGTGCTTTTTGTTTGGCATTGCCTGCACTTACCGCAATTGATTTTTTGTAGAACGTGCGGGCGCCTTCCATATCGCCACCGGCTGCTTCGAGCTGGCCCAGGGTGTAATAAATCTGGTCCTGATACTCGTTGTTTTTATCGTCGGTGAGCATTTTCTCCAGTTCCTTTTTGGCGCCGGCGCGTGTTTTGCTGTTGGCTCCGCTCAGTCGTGCGCGGCTTATGCGCGCATTGAAAAGCATTTCGTAGGGCGGATTCATTTCCACTACTTCGCCATAGAGTTTGCCGGCTTTTTTCTCCTCGCCGGTTTTCTCGTAAAGCTGCGCCAGAATGTAGGTGTAGCGTGCGCGGGTCTTTTTCTTTTTGGTAATGAGCAGGGCTTCTTCGAGGTATTTAATGGCGTTGCCGTAATTGCCGGTGTGCATGTACAGATCGGCGTAGGTTGCCTTTATTTCGGGCAGCAGTGCCGGCGGGCAGGCCTTATCGTTGGCAATCATGTCAAGAAGCGTCTCGGCCTGACTGTAGCCACCCAGCCCGATGTGTGTGCGCGCCTGCCAGAGATAACCGTCAAAACGAATGGGAAACTTGGCGTATTTCTGCGTCACATAATTAAACACCTCCATGGCCGAGAGGTACTCGCCCTTGTAGTAGCGCGCCTGACCAATAATCAGGTAGCTGTCGTCAATCCATTTTACCGCACCGGCAATTTCTTCACCGTCTTTTTTGGTAATGGCGTGGCGTTCAATAACGGTGGTCGATTTCTTTATGGCCTTTTCGTAATCGGCAAACGACCCTTTTGTTTCGGGCGTATTGGGCAGGCGGAAAATAGGCAGCAGCTCCGAGTAATCGTCCACATAGGCCTTTTCAATCTTGTCGCGGGCATCCTTCATGCTTTCGCGGGCATAGAAATAGCCGTTGTAGCGCGAAGTCATGTTGTGATAACCACGGGTAACCCGCGTGTTTTTCTTGGTGGTACACGATGTGGCAAAAGCGCCCAGCAAAAGCAGCAGCGCGGCAAAAGACAGATATGCGGAAGTACGGTTCACGAAACGAATGGTCTGGCGGGGATAACGCCCGAAAAACAAAAATAGTGTATTCTGTGTAAGAATAGGACGCAGAAAAGGGTGTTTGGTTGCTTGAAAGAAGGCTAAACCATACTATTTCACCGGGAAACGATAGACTCAGCAGGGAAGCCAGTCTTGAATTTACTTCCTTCTCTTGCGTATGGCCCGCTCTCTAACATTCGGATTTCGGGCCGAATGAAATAACCCTAACACCACTAATTCATCTTCAAATACATCATATTCAATATAATATGGAAATTTTTCCATCCGGGCAAGGCGTGAATTATTTCTCGTTTTCACCGCCGTATTCGGATTTTCGGTTAAAAACCGAATGAATTGATGAAATTCCTGCTGAAAAACACTCCCAAGACCTTCACGCTGTATCTCATACCATTTCGATACGGCAATAATCTCGCTAAAAACTTCCGGGTGATACCGTACCCGAAAATTCATTTTGAAATTGTTTTTAACGTCTTGGTCATTTGCTCCATTAACTCTTCATGACTCAACCCTTTCACTTTACCTGTCTGCATTTCCATCCTGCGTCTTTTCGTTGTTTCGATGTCCTCATTACTTAATTCAAAATTTTGAAGACCTACTTCACGCTCCAATAGTTGATGAACGATAATTAAAAAACTATCATCAACCTGATCGATGTACTCGTGAATTTTTTTCCTTAATGCCGAAGTCGTCATCGTGTCTTATTTTGATTTAAAGGTAACAAAACCCACGCATATTTTCTTTTGACTCGGGGATAAAAGCGTCTCTCTTGAACAACAAAAAGACGAATTCCTGATTCATTCGGGAATAATCCGATATTTGTTTGCAATCATGGCAAAAGAAACCGGCAAACGCAAATGGAGAGATCGTTTACGCCGCCCTTACAGGCTGGTGGTAATGAACGACGATACCTTTGCCGAGCAGTTTTCGCTGCGGCTTACACCCATGGGCATTCTGGTGCTTATCGGTGTGGTCACAATCATTATGACCACGCTGGTCATCATGCTCATTGCCTTCACCCCGCTGCGCGAATACATTCCCGGCTATTCCGACCCCGAACTGCGCAACGAGCTTGATATGACCCGGCAGCGGGTCGATTCGCTCAACCGGGCGGCCGAGGCCAACAGCATTTGGGTAAGCAACCTGCAAAAAATACTCACCGGCACCGACAAGCCCGAAAAGCCCGGCAACCCGCGCGATACATCCCGCACACGCAACATCCCCGCCGCCAAACCCTCAGCCGCCGACACCGCCCTGCGCCGCGAAATTGAGGGCGACATGAACACCTACTCCCTGCGCCTGGGCGTAAAAAAAAGCAGCGGCATCAGCGGCTTCTTCTTCTTCGCTCCGGTTAAAGGCGCTGTTACTACCGCCTACAGCGCGGCCGAAGAACATTACGGCGTGGATGTGGCCGCCGCCGAATCAGATGCCGTAAAAGCCACGCTCGACGGCACGGTTATTTCGGCCGGGTGGACGCTCGAAAACGGCTATGTCATTCAGCTTCAGCACACCAACAACATCGTCTCGGTGTACAAGCATAACTCGGTGCTGCTCAAAAAACCCGGCCAGTTTGTAAAAGCCGGCGACCCCATTGCCATTGTAGGCACCAGCGGCGAACAAAGCACCGGCCCGCACCTGCACTTCGAGCTTTGGTACAACGGCATCCCGCTCGATCCGCAGGACTTCATCAGCTTCTGATTTTTTTTGCGCATGAACTACATCGCCGCCCTTTCACTGCTTCTGCTGCTGGCTGCATGCGGCAGCAATACCCCAAAACCCGTGGCCGGCACCGTCACCACGCCCGCAGCCGTGGCCGATACGCTCAATCGTTTCGACACCATTACCGCAAACGGCCACACCATTATGCTCCTGCCCGCCACCGAGGCCCAATTCAACGTGCGCGATGCGTCTGAGTGGCGCATTCCCTGCAACGAAAACCTGGGCGAACAGCACTTCTCCTGCCTCGAAAAATGGATGAAAGATGTGCTCATCGCCGATTCCGCCATCGTTTCCCGCACCGACTCGGTAACTATGCGTATCCGCCTGAACAACGGAAACAACATCTTCCTGCGCGATACACTTTACACCGAAGCCAATGAGGGCGATGTGCGCCTCAACGAATACATGGGCAGGCTTTACCGTATGCCGTGGCTGGTTTTCGGCCGCACGTACTACGAAGCGTTTGATGCCGCCCTTTACAACCTCAACACCGGGCAGGAAGTGCCGCTTTATCACTATCCCATCCTCTCGCCGCAAAAAAACTGGCTGCTCGTGTACAACTACGACCTCGAAGCCGGCTACACCTTTAACGGCCTACAACTGCTCAGCCTCAGCGGCGATAATGCCACCGTTGTTTTCGAACGTGCTTACGATAAATGGGGCGCCACCAATGCAAAGTGGATCAGCGCAAACGAAGCCATTATTGAACAGAGTGTGCCCGATTACGGGAGTCCCGATTATCGGTTAAAGAAGTTTTACGCGCGGTTGGTGATTAACTAAAAATCAAAAATCAGGAGCGAACCTTCAGCATTTCAAAAAACCGTTCGGCTCCTGCTTTCTCTGCGGTGCGGCAGCGGTTACACAACAAAAAACACATACCCGGCCGCCCCTTCGTTCAATCAGGGCTATAGCCTCAACTGGTCAGGTGCATTTAATATACAATTGTCCTGATTTGCGTAAATTAACCCTGCCATGAAAAATTGCTTCACTTCAGCCGTATTCCTGTTCCTGTGTCATTCCCTCGCCGCCCAACTCTGGACACAGCTCGGCCCTAATGGCGGCTACTTCAAGGATTTCGCCATTGACCCGGCCAGCCCGCAAACCGTGTTTGCCGGCAGCGACGATTCGGGCGGTATCTGGAAAAGTACCGATGGCGGTGTAACCTGGGCACACGTAACCGAAGAACTTCCCGACTTTACCGGCTGGCACATTACCATTGATACGCTTACGCCCGGCACTGTATATGCCTGCGAAATGTATGGCCGCTACGGCGTAGCCAAATCAACCGACGGCGGCAATACGTGGACGCACATCGGCAACGGCCTGCAAACCAAGTACGACCGCATGGTAACCAAACTGGCCGTTGACCCGGCCAATGCCCAGCGCCTCTGGATAAGCACCGGCAGCGACGAAAACGGCAATCCGCCCCGGCCCGGCAACGGCGTGTTTGTAAGCACCAACGGCGGGGCAAGCTGGCAACCTACAGGCCTGCAGGACACAACAGTGCCCTGCCTTGCGGTTACACCCGCCGGCGTACTTTTTGCGGGAACAGCCGGTCACGGGCTCTACACCTCAACCAACGGCGGAACCAGTTGGCAGCCCGTAACGGCTATTCCCGGCACCACAGGCATTCAGCAAATTGAAGTGTCGGGGCAGGTGGTGGCAGTGGCGGCTTATCCGGCGGGCATTTACCTGAGTACCGACGGGGGCGGCACCTTCATCAACATCGGTCTCACGGGCGAATTCAATTTCGACATCAGCATTGCCCGCATTACACCCGCTATCGAAATTTACAGCACCGCCACCCTGCAGCCGCAGCGCTGGTCGTCGCAAACCGGCACCTGGACGGTGCTCACCGCCGCGCCCTCAAACCTTCTCGGCATTGGCCTTACCGCGCGGGGCAACGAAATTTTCTACGGCACGTTTTCCAACACCCTCATCTGGCATTCTGCCGACGGCGGCAACACCTTTTCGCAAATCGCACAGTCGCCCCGCTGCATCGAATCAAACAGCATTGTGGTTGATCCGCAAAATCAAAACCACTGGTGCATCAGTTTGCTCGGCACTTACTCGGCTAACTGGAACCAGCCCTGCCTCTCCGAAACATTCGATGCAGGCCTTACCTGGACACGCAAAGGGCCCGATGCGCACGGACTTTGCGTGCGCTTTGTGCCCGGCGCGCCGCAGGTAATGTATGCGGGTACGTTTGCGCAGGGACTGTTTAAATCGTACAACGGCTTCACTACGTGGACGCAACTCCGCAGCGGCAACAAACTCATCGGCGAAATCAGCATCGACCCGCAGGACACCGCAAAAGTGTTTATTGCCGAAGTGGATCTCACCACACTGCAGTTTGGCCTCTACCGCAGCAACGATGGTGGCAATACGTTTACACCGGTACTTACACAGCTCGTAAACCAGCTCTGGAATTCACCCACATCCGACACGCTGGTAGCAGCAACCGAAAACGGCATCTTCATCAGTCCCGACGATGGCAGCAACTGGACACAGCTTTTTGCGGGTTTTGATGTAACTACCCTTGCAATACACAACGGCAGCATTTACGCCGGGCTGCAAACCGGTCAGGTATTCCGCGCCTGGCCCGTGTATCAGAATCTCACCAACCCAATCTGGGGCCCGATGGTTTGCAAAACCCTGCTGTTTAAGGGCGATACGCTGTTTGCCGGTTTCAGTGGTGCCGAAATGGACACCAGCTACACGCTGCACGGCGGGGTGTGGATGAGCACCGATCAGGGCGTTTCGTGGAGCGATGTAACGGGTAATCTTTCCACCACGCACGCCTACGGCTATCCGGCGCTGGCTGTGGCCAACGGCTATGTGCTCATCAGCACCTACACCGGCAGTGTATGGAGTTTCGACATCATTACCTCGGCGCCGGTGGCCGCACAGGAGGAAACGTGGCCGGTGTATCCGGTGCCTGCAACAGATATGCTGCGGTTTACGCTCCGGCAGCCTGCGCGTGTAGCGTTGTACGATGCCGCAGGACGCATGGTGCGCGAAATGCAGGCGCAACCCGGCACACACACCATGCCGGTGTATGATTTGCCGGCCGGGGTGTATGTACTGCGCATGCAGGCGGCAAACAATGTGCAACGTTCGCGTGTTGTAGTGGCGCATTAATCGTGAACCGATTCACGGTATATTTGCGGCCACGCTAATTTGTCTGTTTGTGAATTCATCTGCACCACTCCGTCTCGCAATTCTTGGTTCAACCGGCTCCATCGGCACACAGGCGCTCGATGTGGTGGCTGCACAGCCCGGCCGTTTTGAGGTGGAAGTACTGGCCGCAGGCGGCAATGCCACACTGCTCATTGAGCAGGCCATAAAATTTAAGCCCAATGTGGTGGTGATTAACGACACCGCCAAACTGGCCGAAGTAAAAGCAGCCTTGCTCCCGCACGATATAAAAGTATATGGCGGCGAAGAGGCGCTGGCCGATGTGGTGCGCATGGACAGTGTGGATATGGTGCTGGCCGCCATTGTGGGCTATGCCGGACTGCGTTCTACGCTGGCCGCTATTGATGCAGGCAAGCAGATTGCGCTGGCCAACAAGGAAACACTGGTAGTGGCCGGCGATATTGTGACTAAACTGGCCCGTGAAAAGGGCGTAAATCTTTATCCGGTTGACTCCGAGCATTCGGCCATTTTTCAGTGCCTGGCCGGCGAGTTTCACAACCCGGTAGAGAAGATTTACCTCACCGCATCGGGCGGCCCGTTTCGCGGCAAAAAACGCGATGAGCTGGCCACAGTAACCCGCGCACAGGCACTCAGGCATCCCAACTGGGCCATGGGTGCAAAAATTACCATCGACTCGGCCAGCCTTATGAACAAAGGGCTGGAAGTGATTGAAGCGAAATGGCTCTTTCACCTCAATCCCGAGCAGATTGATGTAATTGTACACCCGCAAAGCATAGTACACAGCATCGTGCAGTTTACCGACGGCAGCATGAAAGCCCAGATGGGCCTGCCCGACATGAAGCTGCCCATTCAATACGCGCTGGCCTACCCGCAGCGCCTGAAGGCCGATTTTCCGCGCTTCAACTTCCTCCACTATCCGCAGCTCACCTTCGAAGCGCCCGACCGGGAAACCTTCGGCTGCCTGCAACTGGCGTTTGACGCACTGGCGCTGGGCGGCAACAAAGCCTGCGCCCTCAACGCCGCCAACGAAGTAGCCGTGGCCGCCTTCCTCGAAGAAAAAATAGGCTTCCTGCAAATTGCCGAGATCAATGCCGAAGCCATGCAGCGCACTTCGTTTGTAGCTTCGCCAAGCTATGAAGATTACGTACAAACCGATGCGGAAGCGAGGCGGATTGCAGCTGAGCTTGCGAAGCTGCACTGAGTTTAACGAGCGAAGCGAGTATAACTCCGTGCAAGATTGAAACAAGTCTCCAGACTTGTTTCAGGCCGCGAAGCTGATTTAATTATAAAATTCCTTTTAATAATTATATTGTTCTCTTTCAAAAAATAAGATTTTCAAGTACTTGTTTTTTTGTTTTTGGGTCAAAATTACTAGGTTAGCATTAATACATTTTCGCATTTACAAGATTAGATTTTATTTCAAAAAAAACAATGAAAAAAACCGCCGAAGATATTTATCAAGCTATTGCTTTAAATAGTGGGGAAGATGTTATTATTAATAATTGTACTGTTTCTGAGAGACTTGACTTTTATTCTATACATAAATTAGAAAATAAGCGTATTTATTTTGTTGGAGTGACTTTTGAAAATGAAATTATATTCAATAGCTCGACCACTATTAATCAAGTAATATTTGAGAATTGCAGGTTTATTAAATATATTGTGTTTTTTAATGTTACTACTCGGAAAACATCAAATGCACATGGACCATCTATTCAGTTTATATCTAAGTGCAGTATTGTCGGCACACTACTTTTCGAAATGGGATGTAATATAAACAGAGGAGTGCTTATTAATGATTGCCAAATAAACAATTTAAAGATATCTAATACAGAGATTGAATCTGGAAACTATGAAATATCAAAATGCGAAATAAACTCTTTTGATAGTTTTGGCAGAAATGTGTTTGCACAAATTACAAAATTTGTTCACAACAAATTTTTTTGTAATTTTTATTCAACTACTAATTATTTCAACTACTTGCTATTTGCAAATAATGAAGTCTATGGTGATCTTTATTTCGAGTCGAGTGGTAGTAAGAAAGTTATTTTCACAGAAAATCCTTCTTTGAAAAAAATGGTTACTATATGCAATTACCCTTATAATAATGCTAACATTGAAATTAGTAGAAATACTGTCTTAGAACAAATCAAAATTTTACTGGAAAAAAATAACAGTGTAGAGCCTTCGTTAAATGTATTGTCATTATTAATAGATAGTAATATTGTTTCGAAAAATATTTCCGTAGATGCGATAGGGAATGAATCAATCCCAAACTTGTCTGAAATTAGATTGAGATACTCTAATGGTAGTATGGGTGAAATTAGTCTAAATAATCTTCATGTAGATCAATTATTTTTCTCTGGTTTAGTCAATAGTAATTGCATTACAACAATTAACAATATTCATGTTCGATCGATGAATATAAGTAAATTCACCAATAAAGGTGTTTTACAATTTTATCACTGCTCTGTACTAAAAGATGAAAATAACACTTTAGCCATTACCGACACAGTACTTGGTGATACACAATTTAGAAATTTTAATATTGATAAATTTGACTCTGTCATTATGTTAGGTACTGATTTATCTACCATCACAATATCACCTATTCCATACAAACCAATCTCCGCAGAAAAGTTCATTCCTAAGTTAACATCTCTAAATTTAAAGGGATACCTCATCAATCTATATAATAACCAACTCGAAGATTCTTATGACGTAAATATTCTGAAACAAGAACGCGATATTTTCCGCCAGCTCAAATTGGTTTGCGAAAAAGCCGGTGATCGATCAGGAGCTTTATATTACAAATCTCACGAAATGCGAACCCTTCACCGGGAGTTAATCAGAACAAAGCGTTTTTACAATGCGGATAGAATATTGCTTGCTCTTAGTCGCACAAACAGCTATGGCCAAGATTACAGGTGGCCAATTCTTTGGGCGGTTGTATTCACCGTCTGTTTTTATTTTATCATTTTCACTGGAATTTCCTACAAACACGAATTCATACAAAACTCCAAACCATGGTGGGGAAGTGCTGCTTTTTCATGTGATAACTTTCCGTTAATATTCAAAATGCTAAATCCGGTATATGATCTTACCCGTTTCGGAGAATTGGAAATAAAGTCTTGGGTATGGCCCTTTGAATACCTGCACAAATTAACCCTCGCCTTCTTCATTTTCCAAACTATTTCAGCTTTCCGGAAATTCGTAAAATGACCATAAAACCTCCCCACATAAACTTCAACCCCGCCGATTTTGAACCGGTGCGGCAAATTGCGCTGAAATTTCCCGGTGCCGAAGACAGCATTTCGCACGAGGGCACACCTTCTATCAAGGTGCGGGGCAAACTTCTCTGCCGCCTGCACGACAGCGGCGAGTTTCTGAGCATTCAGGTTGGCTTTGAACGCCGCGAATATTACCTCGAAACCTATCCCGAAGCCTTTCACCTCCCCGAACATTTTAAGGCTTACCCCTACATTGCCCTCTGGCTGCACGCCGCGCGCAAACCATTGCTCGAAGAAGTGCTGGAACAAGGCTGGCGCCGCCTCGCTTCAAAGAAGCAACTCAAGGAATGGGACGAAAAGTAAAGCATTCTACCCGGTGATTCCGACAAACATTTTGTACCCGGTGGTTTCGATCCCCGCAGAAATTGCGGGGGCTCAACCAACGGATACAAAACCTGCCGCACCACAATACCCCGGTGGCTGAGCTTGTCGAAGCCACCGATACAACATGCTCCCGGTGGCTGAGCTTGTCGAAGCCACCGCAACCAACATGCTCCCGGTGGCTGAGCTTGTCGAAGCCACCGATACAACAATGCCCCTCCCCGCAATTTCTGCGGGGATCAAAGCCGCCGGTCAGCCAAAGCCCGGCATTCACAATGCATTGTTTGCCAAAAATCCCAAACATGACCAAATAACCCGCAACCCTGCTTATTTTTGTCAAAATCCTATTTCAATTGGTAAAGTTCACGCTATTCTTCCTCAGCCTTTCGCTGCTCATTATTCTTCACGAATTTGGTCATTACATCACCGCCCGCTGGTTTAAAACGCGGGTGGACAAGTTTTACCTTTTCTTCGATTTCCTTTTTCCCTTCGGCAACCTGCTGAAGTTTTCGCTGTTTAAGAAGAAAATAGGCGATACCACTTACGGCTTGGGCTGGTTTCCGTTTGGCGGCTATGTGGACATTGCCGGCATGGCGGCCGAGCCGGGCACCGACCCCGACACGCCGCCCGCTCCCGATGAATTCCGTGGCAAAAAACCCTGGCAGCGACTGATTATTCTGGCCGGTGGTGTGACGGTGAATGCAATTCTGGCGGTAATCATTTACGCTGTAATGTCGTTTGTATGGGGCGAAAGCTACACACCGGCCAACAAATTGCCCTACGGTATTGCCTGCGATTCGCTGGCGAAAAATTTAGGATTGATGAATGGCGATTTCATTACCGCTGTTGATGGTAAGCCGACTAAGAGTTTTATGGCAATCCGCAAGGATATTTTGCTCGATGATGCGCGTTCGCTGGAAATAATGCGCAACGGGAATAAAGTAAAAATTGAACTGCCCGAAGATCTTCCGACGAAACTGATTGAAAATGGCGGATCGATGTTTGACATCTGCATGCCTTTTGTGGTTGATAGTGTAATGGCTGACGGCACGGCCATAAAAGCCGGGATACAAAAGGGCGACAGCATTTTTGCGGTAAACGGCGATACGCTGGTATGGTATCACGAAATTGCGGCCTCGCTGGGTAAACATAAAAACAAAGAAGTAACCCTTGGCCTCACCCGAAAAGGTGAACCCATGAGTATTAAACTGAAGCTGAATGAGGAAGGTAAAATGGGTGTTGCAGCCAAACAGCCTGAACTCGAAAAAGTAACCACCGAGTATGGCTTTGGTGCAGCCATTGTGCGCGGCTTTACCCGCACCGGCGAATCGTTTACAAACTACGTGAAACAACTTCCGCTGCTGTTTACCAAAGCCGGCGCCAAACAGGTGGGCGGTTTTGCCAGCATGGGCAGCATTTTCCCGAGCAGCTGGGACTGGGAAAGTTTCTGGGGGATTACGGCTTTACTGTCGTGCATTCTGGCCTTTATGAACCTGCTTCCCATTCCGGTGCTCGACGGCGGTTACATTCTGTTTGTGCTCTGGGAAATGGTTACAGGCCGCAAGCCGGGCGAGAAATTCATGCGCATTGCCATGAACGTGGGCACCTTTATGGTACTTGGCCTGCTCATCTTTGCCAACGGCAACGACCTCTGGAAATTTGTCATCAAACCGCTCATCGGCGGCTGATGAACAGGCTGGCACGGGCTTTGCCGGTAGCAGATACGATTTTGCACCCAAACTGCGTTTGAGGATGAACATGAAGGCTTTTCGTTTGCTCTTTCTGCTGCTGGCCACCCCGGCGCTGCTTCCCGCACAAACCACCACACGCGGCACCGGCAGCGACAGTGCGGGCGGCACCACACCCTCGCCGGGAGGCAAAACAAACATTCTGGTGATACCCATGTATCCCACCATGTTTAACGTGGACCCCGACATAAGCCGCGCCATGAGCAAAGCCAGCGGCCAAACCTTCGAGCAAATCCGCCACACGTTCAACCAGGCGCTTGTGGACCAGCTGCGCAAACAGTTTGGCAACGGCTTCAGCATTACCTCGCTCATTGATGATACCGTGAAAATGAAAGAGGACCTGCGCTATGTATATGCCAATACAGCCAGCGAATGGACACTAACCGGATCTCCTTTAAATCCGCCCCCGGCTACCACTCCGCAAAAGCCACAACCCGGCCTTAAAAACGGACAGGTGCAAGCGACCACCGCACAGGGCGACCGGTTTATGAATACCGTATTGAAAACGCCAGAGGTCATTGAAAAGTTAAAAACCAAGTACAAGGCGCAGTACATCATTTTCATCAACCAGCTTGACCTGAAAAACGACCTTGGCAGCGATCCCTACAACCTGAACGGCACGCAAACCTTTAAACGCAGTGCGATAATGCACTTTACCATTTTTTCTGCCGCCACCGGAAAACGCACTGCCGCCGGAAAACTGCGCAGCGAATTTGCCAATACCGACAATACGCCCCGCGCAATCATCCAGAAAGCGTTCCCCTCGCTCATGCGCCAGCTGCAACTACGCTACCAGACCGGACTAAAGCCCGAACCGCCAAAGCCTGCCGGAAAGTAAAGCACCGGCAAAAACCGGCACACGGCCGAATCGGAATTATATTTTCACGCTGTACGCTGTATATTGGCTCCGACCCAATATTCAATTCATGCGCCTCATACTCTTTACTGCCCTGCTGGGCATTGCCGGCTGCTGCACCCGCCGCGACTGCGACGAAACCACAACCATCACCGCCATCGGTTTCAATAACTACACCCGCAACCAGATCAGCAACGGACAAATCATCCGCTTCGATGCCGCTTCCGGCTTCACACAACCTATTGACACCATTACCATAAGCAGTGCAGCGCTCTCGCCTACAAACAACAACCCCGACTCAATGCACTACACCTTTACACTGCCTGCTGCTTTCACCCCGCAAAACAATTACCGCATTCAGCTGCCCGTACAGCAAATAGACATTACCAATTTTAAATACGAAACCTTTGAATGCAACTCCTGTTTCCTGAAACAACAGGACGACAGCCGCCGGCTGAGTACCGTAAAAGTAAACGGACAGGAGCGCGCCATTGCCGGCGGATTTTTGCAGGTGTTCAGATAAAATACACACCCACTAAAAAGCGGCTGATGCACAGTGCATCAGCCGCTTTTTTGAAGACACTCATTTACGACTTCTTCAAAAACTCGGTGCGCAGCACAATGGTCTGGCGGTCGATACGGCCTTCCACTTCGCTTTCATCGTCGGTGAGGCGGATGCCTTTTACCATAGTGCCCCGTTTGAGCACGGCCGAAGAGCCGCGCAGCTTGAGGTCTTTGATCAGGGTCACGTTATCGCCTTCGCTTAAAAGCGTGCCGTTACTGTCTCTTACTTCCATAATTGAGTTGGTTTGGTGAAGCAAAGGTAGAGTTTGACGGGCATTACGTTATAAACATTTCACATTTCATACTTTCTCCTGCCACATACCTTTCTGCATCGGGCAGCGTTTTAGTTTTGAATTTGCAGGCAAACCAGTCTGCAAGTGCCTGCATGGAAGAAAACGCTGCTGTAGTAGTAAAGAAAAAACGCCCGTGGTGGAAACGGATACTGCGCCTGTTTATGTGGACAGGTCTTTCGGTACTGTTGCTGCTGGGGCTGGCGGTGCTGCTGCTGTTTGTGTTTGAGGATGATGTGAAAAAATACATTACCGCCGAAGCCAACAAGCACCTGAATACGGTAGTGTTTATTGATCCGAAAGACATCAACCTGACCCTGTTCAGCAGTTTTCCGGATGTGTCGCTTGAGTTTAAAAATGTGAAGGCGCTGGATGCGCTGCCCGACGAAAAACGCGATACCTTGTTTAAGGCCGAACGAATTGCGCTTTCGTTCAGCTTGCTTGATTTTTTCCGCGAAAACTATACTGTGCGCGATATTGCAATGGAAAATGCGGCGGTTGAACTGCGTATCGACAAAAAAGGGCGCGACAACTTTCACTTCCTCAAAACCACTGCCGACACGGGCGCATCTAATCCGGTGGCTTTTGCGCTGGAGCATGTGGGGCTCGAAAATGTGCGCGTACTTTACTTCAACCAGCCCGCACAAAGTACCTATGAAGTGCTAATTGATGCGCTCAACTGTTCGGGCGATTTTGGTACTGAGCAATACGTATTGCAAACCGATGCCGGCTTTACAGTAGGGCAGCTCAAACAGGGCAGGGCCTCGTATTTTGCCGGGAACAAAGGCACCCTCGACCTTGCGCTGCAGATAAACAACACGCAGAACCTTTACACGGTACAAACCGGCCGACTCACGCTTTCGCAGCTTGAACTGCTGGTGAGCGGATCAGTAAACAACAAGGCCGGTGTGCCGGTGCTTGATCTAGCTGTTACCGGCAACCGCATCGACCTCGGCAAGGCTCTTACGCTGCTGCCCGAAAGCCTGCGCAAAGACATTGAAGACTACAAAGCCACGGGCGAATTTTACACCGACATTACCGTAAAAGGGCCTGTGGCCGATACGGCTGCACTGGCGGTAGAAGGCAAATTCGGCATACGCAGCAACGGCACGCTGAGCCGCGAAGGCACCAATGTGACAATGCGCAACATTGCACTCAAAGGCGTGTTCAGCAGCGGGCGCGGACGCGACGGGTTTGAGCTTTCGGAGTTCAGCGCGGGCACGGGTACAAGCAGGTTTTCGGGACGCTTTGCCATGGACGGATTCACCAATCCGGGCTACACAGCCTCGCTCAACGGCAATATCAATCTGGCCGAAATGCAGGAGCTTTTTCAGCTCGACACCATTGAAAAAGCAGCGGGCAACATCGAGCTGCGCATCAACGCATCGGGCCGCCCCGGAAAAGGCAGCACACTCACCGCCGCCGATTTCCGCAACTTTAAAACCAGCGGCGAAATGACCCTGCGCAACGTAGTATGCCGCCTCAAAAACAGCGCACTGCCGGTTGACAGTCTCAGCGGCGCACTGGGTTTCGACGGCAACAACGTATCCATTACTAACCTGCGCGTCCGCTCAGGACCCAGCGACCTTGTGCTCAACGGCAAACTGCGCAACCTGCTCGGCTTCCTGTTTACACAACGCGAAGTGCTTGACATAACCGCCAGCCTCAGCTCCGAACTCACCGACCTCAACGCGCTATTGAGCACACCTGCAACCACCAAAAGCAGCGATACAACCTACAGCCTCACACTGCCCGAACGCATTGCCGTGAGCATTGCCGCGCAGGTGGGACAGGTAAAATTCCGCAAGTTCTATGCACGCGACCTGCGCGGCGAACTCAAGCTGCGAAACCAGCGACTTGTGGCCGATCCGGTGTCGTTCTGGACAATGGATGGAAAAATAAACGGCAGCGGAATGATAGACGGCACCCGGTCCGACTCGCTGCTTATTACCGGCAACGCACACTGTGAGCGCGTAAATATCAACAAACTGTTTGTGCAGCTCGAAAACTTCGGCCAAACCACACTCACAAACGAACACGTGCGCGGCACACTTACGTCTGATCTCAACTTCGCTTCACTCTGGAGCACAAGCCTTGTGATGAACGAACAAAAACTCTTTGCCGGTGCCGATGTAACCATTGATCAGGGCCAGCTCATCAACTTCAAACCGCTCGAAGAACTTTCGCGCTTCATCAAACTCGACGACCTGCGCAACATCCGTTTCAGCACACTCACCAACCACATCGACATCCGCAACCGCATCATCACCATTCCCGAAATGGATATCCGCTCAAGCGCAATAGATATAACCATGTCGGGCACTCACAATTTTGATAATGTGGTGGATTACCACATTGTGGTGGGGCTCGATGAACTCCGTGCACAGAAAGTGAAAAAAGCCAATCCGGTAAACGCCGAACTTGGCATTGTGGAAGAAGACGACGGCGGCCACCGTACCAAACTTTACATACTCATGAGCGGCCCGCTCGATAATCCCGATATCCGCTACGACTCAAAAGGCCTTGTGCGCGGCATACGCAACGATCTGAAGCAGGAAAAACAAGACCTGAAACAACTGCTGCGCGAAGAGTTTGGCTGGTTTAAAAAAGACACTACACTCAACAATAAAAAGCCCGGCGAGAAACCGCAGAAAAAGAACGAAGACGGCAAGTTCATCATCCGCTTTGAACAGGGTGAAGATGAAGAGGCTCCGCCGGAGGATGATGATTTTTAAGCAGTTGCATAACGTTCTTATGGGCGGGTAACGCAAAAAAAATCGCCCGGCCTGCAGTTCACCATGATAAGGTTTAGCAAAAGCGGCGTATCTTTCCATCTGATTCCCGTTACCACAATAAACCAGAACAATGAAACACACCTTACTCGCCTTTGCACTTTTTGGTGCAATAGCAGTTTCTGCGCAATCAGCTGCAACGGACACGGCAAACACCCTGCAGCAGTACGAGCAGATTAAGCTTCAGGGCCGGCAGCCCGTAATACGCACTGCCGCCTGGAACACCGCCCCTGCAGCAAACGTGCGCGTACAACCCAGCATTACCACACAATCAACCGATTGTGACTGTATGCTTCCTGTGGACAGCACATTTCAGGTTGTGCCGTTTTCATTCTCCAACCCGCCCGATTACCGCAACGATGACGGATCGACGGGTGTAATTCCCATCCCTTTCAACTTTTGCTTTTACGGCCAAAACCAAACCTCATGCTACATCAACAACAATGGTAACATTTCGTTTGGTGGCTCTTATGCTACATTTTCTGCCGTTGGCTTCCCGAGCAATCAGTTCTCGATGGTAGCACCCTTCTGGGCCGATGTGGATACACGCGGCACCGGTTCGGGACTGGTGTATTATAAAGTTACGCCCACTGCACTTATTGTGCGCTGGCAAACAGTAGGGTATTTTGCTTCCTACTTCGACAAACTCAACGATTTCCAGCTTATCATTACCGATGGTGTGGATCCGCTCATTCCTGGCGGCAACAACGTATCGTTCTGCTACGGCGATATGCAGTGGACCACCGGCGATGCCTCGGGTGGCAGTAATGGTTTTGGCGGCACACCGGCCACCGTGGGTGCCAACCTCGGAAACGGAGTGGATTATATTCAGTTCGGGCAGTTTGATGCACCGGGCTCGTTGTACGATGGTCCTTTTGGCAACAACGATCAGATAAGCTGGCTCGATAACCAGAACTTCGTGTTCAACACCTGTGCGGTGGGCAATATTCCGCCCATTCCTACCATGACCATTACCGACCCTGCCGGAAACACGACCAGTGTGCAGCCCTATTGCGGCGACACACTGCGCATTTGCGAAGGCAACACGGTTACACTCAACGCCACCTTCTTTGCACCCGAGCCCAACCAAACCGTTACAGTTACGCACACCGCTCCGCAAAACTTCACCGTAGTATCAAACACACCCGGCACAGCCGGCATTCTCATCGGCTCATTCACCCCCGATGCCACCAACTTCGGCATCAATACATTTACATTCACCGGCACCGATAATGGCACGCCCGTAGGCACAGCTACTTTCTCAATAAACATTCTGGTGGATACCTTCCAGCTGCCGCCCCCGGTTATCACCGGCCTCGACGAATATTGCCAGAACACGCCCGGCGTTACACTTACCGTAAACAACCCCGGCTACGACAGTGTAATGTGGAGCAACGGCCCTACAAACGTGAACTCGGTAAGCAACATTACACAAGGCACCTACATTGTAACCGTGGCCGACAACGGCTGCTTTGACCGCGACACCATTACCATAACCGAGCTGCCTTCTCCGGTACCGGCAATTACCGGCGTGCTTAACTTCTGCGGCACTACCACTACACTCAGTGCCGCAAACCCGGCCTATGCCAGCTATGTGTGGAGCAACAACACCACCACACCCGTAACCACTGCAGGCTCCGGCAACTACACTGTAACCGTGGTTGACACCAATGGCTGCACCGGCACATCGGCATCCGTTACCGTAAATGCCAACCCGGTTCCGCAGGCCGCATTCGCCGCCACACCGCCCACTGCATTTGCCGGCGACACCGTGGCCTTTACCGACCAAAGCACCGTAAGCAGCGGCAGCATCACGTCGTGGATTTGGGATTTCGGCGATGGCAATAACTCCACCGCCTCCAACCCCACACACAGCTACGGCACACCGGGCACTTACAACGTTTGCCTGTATGTAGCCACATCCACACCGTGCTACGATACTATCTGCAACGAGTACGTGGTGTTGCCTTTCACCATCATCGCCCCCAACATCATCACTCCCAACGGCGATGGCAAAAACGACAACCTTGTATTCATCAACCTTGAGTTTTATCCCAACGCACGCCTTACCGTGTACAACCGCTGGGGCAGCAAGGTGTATGAAAACACCAACTACCAGAACAACTGGGACGGCGGCGGTATGGTTGACGGCGTGTATTACTACGTAGTGGAGGCTGTTGATTTGCAGGAGCCGGCTACCGGGTTTTTCCATATCATCAGGGGGAATTGAGAAGTTTGATGAAATGAAATGTATAAAAGGCTGTCTCAATAAGGACAGCCTTTTATATTCATCACCCTAACCATTCATCTCCTCATTCCCACTACACTTTCTTTACGCACCAGCGAACGTCGTATGTGCAGTGTTTTTGCCTCCATTGGAGTAAGCAAGCTGCTGCCGCTGCGGGTTGCATGCATTATGATGAGCTGATAAAACAAAATGCCGTAATTGGTTTCGCCAAAAATGCCAAATTCGGTAAATGAATTGATGAGCAGCGGAATCATCATCCCGTAATACATCAACTTTGTTTCTGTGTTTTCTGCGCGATTGAAACCGCGTATAGTAAATACCATTTGAAACAACACAATTGCAAAACCCACAAAGCCAAGATTCATGAGCACCTGAATAAAGGTATTGTGTGTCATTTGTCCGGCGTAGGTGTGTACGCCTTGAAAATAATCTTTGTACGCAATGCGCATAAACCCAAAGCCAAAGAGCGGTTCTTTGGGTAAACCTTCAGTGAGCAGAGCTTCCCAGAAAGGCAAACGCCCCGTCATGCTCATTACTTCATCAAGTCCGCCGCCACCTTCCTTAATCATGATTTTTTCAACGGCCACAGGCACAGCCAGCAAAGCGCCGATATACATTGCAGCTTTAAGTTTACGATTATCGGAGCGTTTGATGTGAAAGAAGAAAATGAGCAGAAGACCAATGGTTGACGAACGGGAGCCAGTCATTACCAACGCATACACCAGCACCAGTACTTTAGTGATGGTCCATACTTTATTTGATTTATTGTAAAGATCAAACAACAAACACGAAACGCCCAATGCACAAAGCATTCCAAGTTCATTGGGGTTCATGAAATACCCCCCCAGTCTGGCTTCTTCGCCACCATGTGTCATGCGGTAAAACTGATCAGGAGCAATGAACATGCCGGACACAAAAATCAGAATCATTAAAAAAATGGCATTTCCTGTAACCGAATAAAATCTGATGTGATTTCCCGGAAAATAGGTATCGAGTAAAATGAAACACTGGATAAAGAAAAAAGCAAACACAAGACTTTGCGCATCCATTACCCATTGTAAAGCACTGTAACCGGGGTTGGTTGACCATAACAATGAAACGAGACCAAGCAACAGATAGGCAACATACAAAAGGATGGCACCTTTATTCTTCCATCCAAAAGATGCAACAGCACCACGTTTCACAATGCTCCACTGCACGGCAAATACAGACACCACCATGAGCATACGGCTGGCTACTTTCAGTACGCGTGTTATGGCCACATTTTCGCTCCACGTAAAGAAGCCGCCTATCATGATAAACAGAATAAGCAGGAGCAGCCATTCGGTGCGACGCAGAAAAAGGCGGTGTGCAAATGTCAGATTGCCTTCCATGCTTTTAGATAGAGTTGCTGAAATTCGGGGATGATACGCTCCCAGCTAAATGCCTGTCTGATCATTTGACGTGCGCCATAGCGAAGTGCGGGCATTTTCCCGTTTTGTACTTCGCCATAAATTTTACAGAGCGCCTGTTCAACTTCGGATGCCGAAGTGCTGTGAATGACTTCGCCTGCGTGATAATTCTGTACGGCCTCTGCCAGGTTGGTTGCTTCGCTAATGAGGCAGGGCACACCCAGCGAAGCCGCTTCGAGCACCGATGCAGGTAAACCTTCGTTGCGTGAGGGATGGGCAAAAACAGAAATATATTTGAGCAAGGCTGTTTTATCATTGCCAAATCGGCTTCCCCAAAGTTTTACTTTATGCTGAATGCCGTGAGAAACAGTCATTTCGCGCAGCCGTTCCAGTTCAGCACCATCTCCAATAATCCAAAGTTGTGTGCGGTTGTTGTTTTTGGCAAACTCCGCAAACCCGTCAATGAGGGCATCAAGCCCCTTTGTATATACATCAATACGCCCGCAAAAGCCTACGATAAAATCAGCATGTTGTTCGTACCGGGGGGCGCATTCGTCAGCGGCTTCAAAGCCATAGGGAAGTAATGCGGCTTCCTTACCGGGCATCACTTCGTGCAGGCCGTGTATTTCGCTTTGACCGATGCAATGAACTACGGAAGCGGCTTCGAGGAGTTTACGTTCAAACAATATGGTATAAATTTTTTTGCGCAAACTACTTTTGCGTCGGGCAATTGTATTGTAGCTGCCGTGCGGAGTAAATACAAAACGAATATTGTTTTTCTTCATCCACAATGCAGCCGAATAAAACAGGGGAATAAAGCCACCATGAATATGAAAAACAGCCTTGCCCTTTTTTTGGGCAATTGCCTCGCTTAGCTTTCGGCTCATTGCAAACGGATTGCGTGACGCTAAAAACAAGCGTGTGCTGAAATTACGTGGCGGATAATCATGTTCGGGATTCTGTGTAATACCCCAAACCTGCACATTGTGCCCTTGGGTAGTTTGTTTCGAAGCTAGTTCAAAAACTACTTTATTCACGCCGTTCATCCTTTCGGGATTGGCTTTACCAAGAATCAGATGAATGATTTCCATGTAAGATGATGTTTATGGTGAAGAATAATGAGCCAGTAGCAAAGAGGGAAAAACTGTGCGGCGAAAAGTCCGGCCACAATTGCCAATGCATCAGCCCCGGGGATAAGCAATGCAAAAGAAGCAGCCACAACCGATAGGATTGCGCCTGAGAAATAAAGTTGATTGAGATGTAGGCTGCGTAAAGCAGTGCGCACACTATAGCCCAAAGTAACAAGCAGATAAACTGCAGCGAGTGCCGGAATGATACTGCTGCTATCGGGCACATCGTTACCACCAATAAATTGCATCAGCGGGCGCGCAAACAGGCAAAGCACAAGGGCAAACGGCACATACAAAAGCAAAAGTGTGAATGTCATTTTACGTAGTCCGGCTGCCAGTTGTGCGCTGTGTGCGGCAAGGGCAGCAGCTTTGGGGAGCGCATACGTTTCGGCAGCCTGCAAAATGAGTGTAAACGTGCTAAACAACTGCTGCCCCAGGCGCAACACGCCCAAAGCTGCTGCACCCGTTCGTGCAGAAAGCGCCAGCATGAGCAGATTGCCCGAACACCATTGCAGTAAAGCCGTGTAAAATAACCAGCGTCCCTGACGAAAATGTATGCGCAGGGTTAGATGCCACATACTACGCTGCACAACCGGCCTGCCAAACAACCACATGCTGGCCGCAAGCATGGGGCACAATGCCGCAGCCGATGTGAACAATGCGTCCTCCACAGTAAGCGTATGGCGCTGCATAAAAAGTAAAGCCAGCAACAACAGCGACACACACACATCAAGCAGAAGCACTGTTTTGTAGTTGCTTCGGGCAAGCAGTACACGCCGCACACCGTCGGCAGTAAGCTGTGCGGCTGCATACACGCATATAGCCGCCGAAGCAGGAAACAACTGCACAAAGGCAAACGGCAATTGTCTGAACAGCAGAACCAGCAAAACAAGTAAAGTCGTAAGCATCACCAGCCCCAGCAACACAGCCTGTGTATATGCCTTACGGCGATGCACCGAAATCCTGCTGAAGTTTACCTGAAACACACCCGAAATAAATGCCTGCTGCACGGCCTGCAACAAAAAAAGCAAAAGTACCACAGCCGAAAAACGACCATAACCATCCACCCCGCTTGTACGCGCAATGAACAACGACGAAAGCAAGGCAGTACCGCTCACCACAGCCTGATCGGCTACCACAGCCAAACGGTTTATGTACCTTAAGATATTCATGCCTGAGCTTTTTTAATCCGCTTCATCCATGTATGCACAAAGTCTGATGCTTCGCAAACAAACAGCCATGCACTGCGCAAAATGCTGGGTGTATAATCCGCTCGGTTGAGCACATAAGCGGGGTCGGGCAATCGGAACTCGCTGCACAGCATGTCGTTTTGCACAAGCTGTTTCCTGCGCGTATTGCGCGAATCGGTAACGAGAAAATTATGGTCGGCAGCAGCCATAATGCGCAGGGCATCGGGGTTTTTTCGCATACAACCATTGTTCCAGATAATCAGCGTATGTGTTTGCATCCACTGCTGCATCATTTCACGCAGTGTGCCTGCATTGCGTATTGCCAGCAATTGTTCGCCCTGCATACGGGTAATGCTGCTTGCTGCTGCTGAATCAGAAAGTGTATTATCAGCATCGGCAAGCAAGACCGAATAGCCGGCATCTGTTGCCGCAGCGGCAAGCTGCATGCACATAAACTGGCGGCCATCTTTATCCGTATCTGACGAAAACACAAGCACTTTGCCTGGGTTTAGCTTGTTTCTCAACTCAAGTTCAATGAGCCAGCGACGAAAGAAAAGTTGTTTTTCGGCCTGGTTTTTGAAAACGGGTACACTTGCATCAAGCGGCAATGATGTATTTCGCTGAAGCGTATCGGCATCATTAACACGGGCTTTTTGAAAATGCACGATATAAATAAGCGTAACAGAAGCCAGCATGCCAAGAAAGCCCGCCAGAATGCGAATCAACCCGGCATTGGGCGAAACCGGCTTCCGGGCTGCTTCTGCTGCAGTAATAATTCGGTGAAACGAAATGCGCGCTGCCTGTGCAATTTCGGCTTCAGTACGCTTTTCATGCAGGAAGCGGTAAAGTTGTTCGTTTAAACTGAAATCGCGCTCAAGATCATTCATACGCCTTTCGCGCGAGGGTAGTCCAACAAATACCGCTTCCGCATCACGAATGCCCTGCTCAAGCTCAAAGAGTTTAATGCGCAACGCTGTTTTCGAATTTGAAATGCTTTCGCGGAGATAAAGAATCAGATCCTGAAGCTTGGCGTCGATCAGTTTTACTTTCTCATGTTCGGCCGTGTAGCGGGTCAGCAACTCCTTTTTCTCGGCTTGAAGTGCTTTTATTTTAAGCACAATTTCGGTAGAAAGCAGATCCGTAAACTGCTCAAAATTTGGCGCCAGTTCAAGAAAGCGATCTACCCCTTTTTGAATCGCCGCATGTAAGCTGTCAACCGCCGAAAGGCTCATCTGCACACTGATGTACTGTTTTTTCAGGTCGGATATTTTACGCAAATCGGTTTCGGTTTCCTGCTTGATATTTATTATGCGGTGAGTATCACGATACATTTCAATATCATCTTCACTCCTGCTTAGTTTTTTACCATACGACTCAAGTTGCTGGTCAAGAAATTTTCGGGTTGTGTCTGCTACCAGAAATTTGGTTTCCACAAAATCATTGAGATAAGCCATTGCCACGGCATTGGCCATATCGGCAGCTTTATCAGGCACAGCACTCCGGCAACTGATACGTAATACAGGAACCTCTTTATCAACAGCCATTACATCCAGCTGCCCGCTTATCATTTCCTTTTGCTTCTTTAAGCTGTTGAATACAAATTCGTAATTATCATTTATTCGTATCTGCTTGTTTGCAGTAATAAATTCGTCGTTTTTCACAATCAGTATTTCGCCGCCGGCGGTAATAATTTTTTGCCCGAATACCGATTGATGCACTACACCGTCGGGTGAAGTGAGTGTGAGTGTATCGTTACTCACACATAGCTTAAATGGTTTATCGAACCAATTTTCTTTGCTGAGATTTACCAGTATGGTAATGGGTGAATTCTTGTACAGTTCTGTTTTATTAATTTTCCCGATGCGTGAAATACTTACTTCAAGGTTTAACATGTGCGCTGCCTTTTCCAGCAGTACACCTGATTTTATCAGTTCAACTTCAGCATTTATTTTATTGCTGGTGGCAAACACGTCAAAATCATTAAACAAATTGGCACCTGACGGGCCATCGTGGTTATCGGCAAGTTTGATGAATGTGGTGCTTTCAAACACAGGAGTGACATAACGCAAATACCTGTTTGCAACCAGTACACCAATTGCCATACAAACAATTACGATTGGAATCCCTCTGTAAACGGGACGCAATACGGGAGGCAGAAGTGAGGCAATTTTCATGGTGCAGATCAGCGGAAAAAATTAAACACCAGTGCAAGCGCACTAATCACACTGGCTATCGGAATAACAGAGCCTGATTTTTTATCCCACATTTTTCCTTTGCGCGAAGGCACCACAATAATATCACGGGGATGAAGCTGAATGTTGGTTTCGAGATGCTGGTCGCGGCCGGTAAGATTTACGGTTACCTGCTTTTGCAATCCATCTACAATGCGCAACACCTGTATTTGTTTTTTGTCGGCATAAAATTCAAAACCGCCAGACCGGCCAATAAGTTCAATCAGCGTATTATGTTCTTTTTCGAGCAGATAATTTCCGGGGGTTTTAACTTCACCCAGCATGGTAACTTCTTTGTTTAGCACTTTTACTTCTAAAACCGGATTAACTACCAGCAACGAATACTTTTTCACAAGTGTGTCCTTCGCTTCACGCTGTGTTAGCCCACCAATTTTCACACGTCCGATGCGCGGCACAGGAATCATTCCTTCAGCATCCACCATCAGCCACTTTCCATATACTTCATTGGAATTGTATATTCCATAAAGAGAGCCCACGCTTAAATCATCGTGATTCCATACGCTGATGGTTACTTTATCATCTTTACTAATCCGGTATTCATAAAACGGATCATATTTAAAAAAGGCCGTATCGCCCGAAACCAAATCATTTGCAGCCTGCTTTTTCTCAAAGAGATTCTGGGCAGAACATCCGTTCAGAAAAAAAAGCAGCGGAAAAAACGAAAAAGCAAAAAACAACAACTTCAGATTATTCCAAAATCCACCCTTACGATTATTACCCATTTGCTTTTCATGCAATTTAATACGCACCTGCATGATCCGTTCAAGCACATTCGAAATCTTTCCCTGATCGTCCTGACCTTTTATGATGTAGTCAAAGGCTCCATACTTCAAGGCATCCACAGCTACAGAAATTGATTCCTGCGATGAAATAAAAACCACATAGATGTCTGGATTAATGCGCTTGATTTTCAAAAGCACATCCAAACCATCCATATTGTTCATAACATGATCCAGGAAAATAATTTCGGGATGCCCGGTAAGCTGATTAATTGCCTGCTGCCCGTCTTCGAAACAGGTAATTTTTGAGTACCCAAGTCTGCGCAGCATTTTCTCATAGATTAACCGGTAAAACGGATCATCATCTACAAGAAAGATTTTTGGATTTTCAAACATGGCTGTCTTTTTAAAAAGCAGTCCATGAATACTGTGCCAATTATCTATTCAACTGATATAATGGCACTTAAGCCATCAGCCACATTCCGGAATTCTTTGTTATAGACAGTCTTTTCCAAAAAATAGAAGGCCGTATTTTACAAATAAAACTGTCTGATATGCTCAATAACCCCATTCACCCTATCAGTTAAGTCGGCAAATCGTTCACTAACTTGAGGAACGGGATTATTGTTTTTCCCTTCGGTTTCAATTTCAGCAAGAAGATTGGTGGATATACCCACATCGTTCAAAGAAGGTTTGATTCGATGAGCAATACGACCCATTTTCACAAAATCTCCGGCATCGCAGGCGGCTTTCATTTCTGCCAGTTGAGCGGGAGTTTCCTTTACAAAAATCGTGAGCATTTTATTCAGAAACACCTTATCGCCAGCCGCAATCTTTAACAGGCGCGAAAGATCCGGTGTATAGTCGTCATTCATTGTATTCTCCCGCAATATAACGGAACCAATGGCAATCCACTTAAAGACTTTCTGAATGAGTTGCTGCTCTTCAAACGGTTTGGAAAGAAAATCATCCATACCGGCAGCAATACACTTTTCGCGTTCACCCGTAAGCGCATTTGCTGTTAAGGCAACTACAGGCAAACCCGTTCCATACAACTGACGAATTATGCCGGTACACTCAACGCCATCCATCACAGGCATCTGAACATCCATAAGTACAACATCTGCATCCCGTTTTTCTAACGCAAGTACCGCTTCGGCTCCATCGTTGCACACAATTACTTCGGCTCCGTAGCGTTCGAGAATTGTGGTGGCGAGGAGCTGGTTATAGGAATTGTCTTCAGCAAGCAAAATCGTTTTGCCGCTCAGTTGGCCATCAGGAGTAATATCGGGATGCTGCACACTTATATCAGAACTATTTCCGGCAGGCAACAACAAATTAACTTTAAATACCGACCCTAGCCCTTTTGTACTTGCAACCGAAATACTTCCACCCATAAGCTCAACCAGCTCGCGGGTAATCGCCATGCCCAACCCGGTTCCTCCGTACATACGTGCTGTTGAATCATCTTCCTGACTGAATTTGCCAAACATCTGCGTCAAAAATTCGTTACTCATACCAATTCCTGTATCGCTTACGGCAAGCTCTATTTCCTGTCCGAGTTTGGCATTCTGAATTACGGTCACCTGAACTGATACTTTGCCCTGTTCTGTAAACTTTATACTATTTCCGATCAGATTAATGAGTACCTGCGTAATTCTGAAAGGATCGCCAATGAGAACGGGCGTAAGGTTTTCGTCGATTTTACATTCAAGCAGAATACCTTTTTCTTCGGCTTTCGAAAAAAGGATGCTGCATACTGTTTTTACAACATCAACTAACGAAAACGTAATACGTTCAACAGTTAATTGCCCCGCTTCAATTTTCGAGAAGTCGAGAATGTCGTTAATAATTACAAGCAGGTTGGCACTTGCCGAATTAATGGCATTCACAAACGTGCGTTGCTTACCGGAAAGCGGCGTATTGAGCAATTGCTCGCCAAAGCCCGAAATCGCATTCATGGGTGTTCGTATTTCATGACTCATGTTTATCATGAACGATTCTTTGGCTTTAGCCGATTCTTCGGCAAGCTTGCGGGCTGTACGTAGCTGTTCCTCAAGCTCCATCTGATCTGTAATATCCACATGTACGCCAATGCTTCCGATAACGGTTCCTTTTGAGTCATACATAGGCGCTCCGGAAATCATCCACCACCTGGCCTCGCCGCGTTTGTTACGCACCTGCATTTCATAGGCATCCGAAATACCCTGATTCCGTTCTTTCTGCCGGCTATTGAAAGTCTGGCGGAGTTCTTTAGGTAAAAGTAAATCGTATGTTTTCCGGCCCAATAATTCGTCAGTCGTGTAACCGGAAATATTACAGAACGACTGGTTGGCGTAAACGATTTTTTCTTCAAGATCAACCTCAATGAGTCCGAGGTTCATATTTTCTATAATGCCTCTGTACTTTTCTTCCTGTTCCTGAAGTTTCTGCTCATAGCGTTTTGCAGCTGTAATATCAGTGTATTTCCAGAGATGCCCCTTGTATTCATTATTCACAAAAAACGGGATATAATCGCGGTTGAGTACACGGCCATCAGCCATAATCAACTCTTCACCGGTAACAGCTGTTTTCTGTTGGAGCAGGTCATTAATGCGGGCAATAAAACCTTCGGGATCCTCGAACAACCCTTTGCTTTGTTCGGCCGATTGTGAACAATCCATACCTCTCAGTTCGGCAGGCGAAAGCGGTATGCTGAAAATCTGACAAAAGGTATGATTGATTACCTCAATATGACGCGTTTCACTCTCGAGCAGCACGCCTGAATTGAGGTTGGTAATCATGTGCAAAAGCTTATCTGCAGCCAGCCGCAACTCTTCTTCTGCATGCTTTTGTTCTGAAATATCAGTATTGACGCCAATTATTCGCAGCGGTTTTCGCTTCTCGTCAACCTCAACGGCACAACCACTATCGAGTAACCACTTCCATCCTTCGCGCTTTGAACGCATTCTGAATGCAAGTGTATGTTCGCTTCTTAAACCGGTTGAATATTCTTTATATACTCCCAATACCCGGAGCAAATCATCGGGGTGCAGAATGCTAAGCCAGAAATCAACATTATTTTCAAATTCATGGGGAAGATACCCCAATACTGATTTATAGCGCGGGGAAAATATAATTTCATTTGTTCTGAAATCAACTTCCCACATCCCATCGCCCGACCTTTCGATGGCAAACTTTAGTCTGCTTTCACTTATCTGAAGTTCATGAGTACGGCTTTGTATTAATGTTTCGAGGGTTTTATTCTGTTCGCTGAGTTTTTCATTCACATAATACAGCTCGCGGCTTTTCATTTCCAGAATGCGCTCAGAAGCCTTGCGTGCATTGCGTTCACGCTCAAGCATACGCCTCAGCACAGCAATTTCATCCTCAGCACTCATTGCAACTGATTAAAAACTCCGTTGTGCCATCGGGCAATTCCTTTCGTACAAGAATCAGGCTGGTCTGGTAATAATCACCGCAACCTAAAATAAGTCCTTCGGCCACATCCGCCATTCCACGATGCGACTGATATGTAAGTTTTATTTGTTGCTCCGAAATACGCTGAGGCTGAAGCGCAGGTGGTCTGGACTCAGGGTATAATTTCTTTACTTCCACATGTATGTGCGTCTCAATCTTCTCAAGAAAGCTGAGCGGATCGGTAATGCCCACTATCATTTCAGGATATTGCGCGGCCAGGCGGCCAAATAAATAACGCCCGTACACTTTCAGTAACTCCTCAACAGGTATTCCGGTATGCTTGCTCAGGTTAACCACAAGGTTAACCATTTGTCCGTGCGGATATGACCCAACTGAGGTATAGCTATCAGACTCAATATTTGGTTGTGAAACAATTATATCAACGGTTTTGATACCAAACCGCTTTTCAACCATTTCAAGGAATTCAGTAAAGATTAAGCCTTTCATTCGCTCTCGTTTTTTACCTCGCCGTCTTTTATCATTTTGTAAATGGTCGATTTTCCGACATTTAGTTTTTCAGCCACTTTCACAATGTTGTGGTTGTATCTGCGCAGGTAGGTTTCAATTATTTCGATTGTATATTCTTTCAATGTACGTTCACTGCCCGATAAAACGGATGTGCGTGTGTTGGGTGTAAAAGAAATTTCGCTGCTTTTTATTTCGGGCGGATCGGCCAATACAGCGGCAAGTTCAATAATTGATTTGAGTTCGCGCACATTACCGGGAAAGTGATACTGCATGAGCTTGTTTGCTGCATCGGTTGACAATTTAAGTGGCTGAAGGGCATTCGCTTTACAAAACTCATCGAGAAACGAGCGTGCAAGCAGCAGAATATCATTGCCCCGCTCACGCAGTGGAGGCAGATGAACCGGAAATCCAATAATTCGGTAATACAAATCCTCTCTGAAACGACCAGCTTTTACTTCCTCTGCAAGGTCTTTATGCGTAGCCACAACCAAACGTACATCGAGTGAAACACGTTCATTGCCACCTACGCGGATAAGTTCACGTTCCTGCAATACACGCAGCAGCTTGCTTTGCATGGATAAATCCATTTCAGCTATTTCGTCGAGAAAGAGTGTGCCTTTTTCGGCTTCTTCAAAACGCCCGTGCCTGCGTGAAACGGCGCCGGTAAAAGCACCTTTCTCATGTCCGAACAATTCACTTTCGAGCAACTCCTTTGGGATGGCGGCCATGTTTACAGCCACAAACGGCCTGTTACGGCGGTCGCTGTTAAAGTGAATTGCTTTTGCCACCAGCTCTTTGCCTGTGCCCGTTTCGCCGGTAATGGTTACGTTTATGGATGTGCGTATCGCCTTTTCAAGCAAAGCAAATACCTTGCGCAGCGCGGCACTGTCGCCTTTAATACTATTCGAAAATGAATACTTTTTGCCAAGCTCCTCTTCAAGATACTCCACTTTCCGCTGAAGTGCATGTGTTTCTCTCGCGGCATTCACTGTTGACCAGAGCAGATCTTTTGTATTCTCGTCTTTCAGCAAATAATCATAAGCTCCTTCTTTTAGCAAACTCACTGCAACAGACACATCCTCCTGTGCACTGATAATTACAACTGGAATACCAGGATAACGCTCCCGTATTTTACGAAATAGTTCCTGCCCGGTCATATCAGGCAAGCCATAGTCTATTGTAATCAAATCAGGAGAAGCTGATAAGGCCTTTAAACAGTCGTGCCCGTTTGTGAACAGCGTAACCGAATTATCCGGATTAAGACTAAGATGATAGTCAAGAATTTCCCCATACCAGGGATCATCTTCCACAATAAAAATTCTGAATGTGCTCATAACGTGCAGGGAAGTCACAGACGAAACTTTCTTTCGTGTTTACATGATGGATGAAATGATGAGTTACATGATCTGTTTACTTATTTTACTGAAATACAGATTGGATTATATTATCCTGAATTTAAATGTATTCCAATAACCGGAACTCACATCAATTTGAACGAAATTTTTAAGAATAGGTTACACAATGTAAGTCGCTGAACAGCAACTACTTATAACTTCTTTCGTTTTCTCTTACCATGTTTTTCCATTTTTCGAACCGGGCGATGGCTTTTACAAACCTTGTAAAGAGCAGTACCATAGTAAGCTGCACAAGCAGAATATATGTCGTATCTAATTTATCTATGGTAAAAAGTGAAAACAGGAGAATACCTATCTGCAACACAAAAATGTGTTTCACAGCCGAGGGGTGATTGTTTCCTGCCAGCAGCAACCAGTGATGCAGATGACTGCGATCGGCCATAAAAGGCGAACGTCCTGACCCGATCCGATAAGCAAACACACGTAAAGCATCGGCCACGGGAAGAATAAGTATAGCCGAAACTAATGCAGCATACGGATGTGCAGTAGTGTTTGCCCCCTGTTCAAGAATAGTCATACCCGACGCCGCCAGCAAAAATCCCAGCATTTGCGAACCGCTGTCGCCCATAAAAACCGAGGCTGGTGTAAAATTGTATTTTAGAAACAGAACCAGTGCTGCAATAAAAGGCAACAGCAGCAACAGCATTGATGTTGATCCGCATAATAAAAAAAGAATACTGAATACAGTAAGCCCTGTTAAAGCCAGCACACCCGAAAGTCCGTCGATTCCATCGATAAGATTAAACGCATTGGTGGCTCCGGCATAAATAACCGTACTTAACAGAATCTGGGCCGGCCATGCAAGTTCATACACGCCAAACACACCGTGCAACGATTGCAGCCTGAGCCCTGAGAGCGAAAGCAAGGCACCACAGCCCAACTGCACCAGCAAACGCATCAACGGCCTGAGGTTTCGCTGATCGTCCCATGCGCCTATGCCGCAAAGTACAAGCAATGCAAGTGTTTCAAACAGGTGCGAAGCCAGAAAAGACCGGCCCGTTTCAAACATAACCAGAGCTCCAAACACAGAAAGAGCAATAACTACACCGCCGGCTGCCGGCACCGGCTTAATATGTTTCTTTCGGTTGTCAGGCTTATCAACCCAGCCTTTATGCAAATAGACACGAATGAAGGCCGGAAAAAGCAAGGTGGCCAGCAGAAATGAAACTCCTGCCATGAGTAATGCCTGAGTGAGATGTGTGTGCATATTCAGCGTTTTTGATAGAATAATTGAGTTGACTGGAGATGTGTTGCGCCGAGCTCGCCCAATTCATGTATGCTCAGCAATTCTGCATTCGACTGCAGCGAGTTGCGTATTTCCCCTTCAAGTGCACAGCGTATTACATCGCCATACCGCGCAGCCACTGCATGCCACGTGTAACGTTGCGCTGCAATTTTTTTCATTGCATTTCCCTGTGCAAGAATTTTAAGGTAGGGTGTGTGCATAACGAGATTGGCAAGCGAAGTTGCATCGGCGAAATACAGGGCTTTTTGCTGTGTGGTGGTGCGGTTGTAGCTCACATCAAAGCAGCACACACAGCAACCTAAAGTCATTGCTTCTACCAGCGAGGGGTTGGTGCCACCTGCACTGTGGCCGTGCAAGTAGAGCATGCAGTTGGTGCGCATCGCATCAATTAGCCGCTGATCGTAAATCGGGTCGAGCAGGAAAATGTTGCCATAATCGGCGTATTTTTCCAGAAGGGTTTTCCCGTATTCGCTTTTGCTCCAGTTACCCACCAGCACCAGTTGTCTGTTTGGAATACTACTGAAAGCATCAAGCATGAGATGAATATTATTTTCAGGCTCAATGCGGCACACTGAAAATGCATAGGGTTTAGATAAAAACGGGTATCGTTTTAAATCGGCATTGGTAAAACTCTGCTGCGTCACATGGTCGCCCCCGTATTCAATAATGCAACTCAAACTCTCGTACCGTTTTGCGGTGTAATCCTGTATGCTTTCGTTATCGGCAATATTCACATGTGCATAACGCACGGCAAGCATTTCGGCAAACCATAAATACCACGCAGCCATACGCCCCCATTTATCCCGCTTCCACTCAATCCCGTCAACCGACACAATAATTTTTTTGCGTGTAAACCAGCGCACAAACGGAATCATAAATCCGCCGCTTACACCAAGAATAAGCAATACATCGTTTTTGAAAAGCGCATGTAATATACTTACTGCGTCGTAAATAATACTTTGAATACCGTTGGCTTTAAATGGCAAATACACAAGCCGGGTATTCCCTTCGTGCGCTTTACGCTCCTCTTTACGGTAAGCCTGCTTTGAGCAATACACCGTAAACGAATAATCATTGCCCAAATGCGCAGTCAGGCGCGCAGCAAGCGTTTCAAATCCGCCGTATCGGGCCGGTATGCCCACAGTTCCTATTATGGCTACTCTGGAATTCATAGGTTTGAATTTTACTGCTTAATACTTGTACCGTGCCATACTCCTATCATCTTGTTAACAAAACAATTACACAAAAAGACAGGAAGTGATTTTCCGGAATCCGGAAGCAGGTTTCCATTATCCGGCATGCGCCGTATGTGAGAAATGAGGATAAGATTCGTTGCAGATATGGCGCACCATATCATGGTACAAATCGTTGCGGAGCCAGAGTTTTTTTATGGCAGCATCAAGCGCGCCGGCATTACGCGAGTCGATAAGAAAACCATTTACTCCATGCGTAACCAGTTCGGAAGGGCCGCCTACAGGGGGGGCAATAACCGGACGGCCATAGGCAAATGCTTCGAGTATGGTCATCCCAAATGTTTCAATCCACTGATCGGGACGTGAAAGATTAACCACCACATGAGCCTGGCTGTAAAACCAATGTGTGTCTGATGTAGCCGGATGGATTTCCAGATTGGCCGGTGCATTTACCTGCCACTTAAACTTCTCTGCTTCGTTTAAACCGGCATTTAGCACAAGTAAAAAGCGGATTCCCGGAAAACGCCTGGAAAGCCCGGCATATTCATAAATACCTTTGTATGCTTTGAGTGAAGCCAGCATAAGTACTGTAAACTTCCCTTGCGGACGCGTAAACCTGTGCTGGGTGGCTTTGTCCCAAAACTCGTCGGGAAGTGTGTTGCGCACCACGCTGGTAGGGGTTTTCGAAAAACGAAAACGACTGGCAGTGTACTGTGATACAAATACAACCTCACTGGCACAACTCTTAGCCATGAATACAAGGAAACGCTGCAGCCATAGAGGCCGCAGACTTACTTCGTGAATGTGTACAGTTACCTGCACACGTTTTAACTTACCGGCCAGCATAGCACCAAAGGGCAGCAATGTATTCACATATACAGAATCATTTCTGTTAAGTGATCGGAGCAGAAAGAAAAATGTGAAGAGCTGCGACCAGAGGTAACGCATAAATGTAACGGCTTTTGATGGCGACCAGCCGTAAGGAATTCTGGCTACATGAACCTGTAATCCATGAGTAAGAAAGCCGGTGGGTTTTTCAGTAGAAGTAAGTACAGTTATGCGGTTTCCCATTTTTTGCATATCGCGTAATACTTCGCGCAGCACAAGCGGACTTCCGCTGAAATCATTGAGCAGATGAACGGCGTAGGTGCGCCCCCAGTGATTGTATTTCATGTGCAGGAGTTTTTGAATTAATTTTTTCTTTATTGATTACAGCCGTGTAAACATCACGCAGTATTTCGCCGCGCTGCTCCCAGCGAAAGTGTTTTTGATACTGTTCGGCAGCCAGGTGCTGTTCTTTAAGCAGGTGCTGCTTATTGGTAAAAAGCTTAAACAGTTGTGTTGCAAAAGCATCAACCGCTTGCCTGTAGCTGCATACCGGAACTGCGGTGGTAGCCTGCGGATGCAGAAAAGCTCCCGGCCCGCAATTGTCCCAGCACACAACCGGCAATGCATAGCTCATGGCTTCGGCCACCACCATGCCCGCACCTTCGTGGCTGGGGAAAAGAAAAACAGATGAACTTCGGTAAACAGCTCCCAATTCATGGCGCGGTATCCATGCTATTATTTCTACTTTTTCACGAATTCCTTCGTTTTCGGCAATGCGTTCTATTTCGTTCAGCATCGGGCCGGTTCCTGCCAGGCGAAGCTTAACTTTTTCCCGATCCTCATCGCCCAGCATCCTGCAAAATGCGGCAAAGCTGCGCACTGTAATATCAAAGCCTTTGAGCGGAACAAAACGGCCCGCCGAAAAAACAGTGAAGCCTTTGTCGGTTGTTGCTCCGGGCTCTGGCGCCTCGGTTGCTACCGAAGGAAGCAGTGAATAAGTTGCCGTGCGCGGCAATTTTGCGGCCGATTTTTTGTGCATACAAAACACATGCGATGCACGCCGCCGGGTGATTTTTAAAAACGGATCAAAATTCCAAAACATCCATTTGAAACCGCGCAGCATATACTCACGCATTTTTTCACGTCGCGAAAACCGGCGCAAAAAAGTGCTGCGAACAGGCGGGTGATGACCAACCGGCCCCCAAACCAGCGGGCGGCCAAGTATCCAGAGAAAAGAAGGTGTCCAGTCGTTATGAAAATTGAGGTTGTGTACTACATCAAATTTATTGCGCTGTGAAAACAAACGAAGCGCAACCGAAATTTGCCAGCAGTAAAAATAGATGAGCGAAAGCAGCGGGCCTTTTTTCCAAAACAACATCCAGCCGGGCCAGTCAACTGCACGAAACACGATGTTGTCTGTTTGTGCTTTTAGCTCAGGATGTTCGGCTATGTAAGTGTTGATGTGCGGCAAATTATTGCGCCGTGTTACAGCAACTACTCGCTGAAATCGAGCAGCCTGCAATACAAACTGCCAACCCATTCCGTCTTCCGATCCTTTGTACGGATTGATTGCATACGCTGTTATAAGTACAGTTTTCATACTGCCGCACGTTGCTGGTTTGTAAATTCAGTTGCTTCATACCGATTGCGCAGCAACCGCGCGGGCACGCCCCCTAAAATGCTGCCCGGCGGAAAACTGCGGTTAACTACAGCACCCGCGGCAATAACACTACCCTCACCAATACTCACCCCGTCGAGTATGGTTACTTTGCTGCCAATCCAGCAGTTATTGCCAATACGGATACCGTTTCTTGTTACGCCCTGAAAGCGGATAGCCTGATCAGGGTCTGCTGTAATATGATTTTCGGGATGACAACTGAAATACTGACCAATAATGCACTCGTCGCCAATTTCCAAACCACCTGTGCCACCGAGGTAAGCAAATTCGCCCATACCCACACTGTTGCCGATGCGGATAAAACCACAGGGCTGTTGCGGCGATGTGCAAACTACCAGACGGCTGTATGCTCCAATGCTTACATTGTTGCCAAGCGTAATTCCGCCGCTGCTCATACTGCTCAGTAACACACCATCACCAAGCCGGAGAAAACGCCCCCAGCTGATGCGGCGAAGATTGAAAAAAACAACGCCCCGGCCGGCCAGCAGCATACGCGGGTGTTTCATAAAAACAAGCACACGCATACCACGCAGCAAACAAAACAATTGCTGAAAACAAAACAATAACAGCATACGTGCATCCGCCGCATCCGAAAAAGTAAAATTCGGATTACGCCTGCGGATGAGTTGTTCAAGCCATTTTTTCATACCTGCTGAAGATTATGGTTTCGATCTGTGAAATAGTTTGCTTCAGGTCGAGATTCTGAACAGGCACATAACGACGCGGAGCGCTCACTGCAGCCGTTCTGAAAAAATTCAGGTATCGATCCATTATTGCACTTATAGCTGTCCGGCTCATTTCCTGTTTGCGCGCATAAATCACTTCAACGGGCGCATACAAGAAGAAATTGAAATCGGGCTTGAGCAAAAACTTGTAACACAACTTCGCCAGACGTTGCGGTAAGCGAATATTACTGCGCTCGGGATTATGAATGAAATCAAAATAATACCGATCATAAATAACAATATCACCTCTGAGATTATATCGAAAGAATACATAAAACTGCCCGAATAAATAATCGGCATAGTAATACGTAAACCGAAGCAGTGACGAAACTTTGCCTGATTGTGCATGTGTTGTTGGCATTGCATCGGTGGCCAGCTTTTCGGCCTTCGCTTTGCCGTGGCGCCACGCGCTTATGATGGGCAGCACAGACGGACGGTGACGCAACACCACAACACGGCGGCGTGTGCGTTTTTCAATTCGCTCGCGAAGTGTATTGATTACAGTGCTCTTGCCCGCACCGTCAACACCGCTGAATGTGACAATGAAGCCGGGTGATACAAAAAACGAACGCAGCACATCAGCATAATATTCGATCCGGTTCCGGGCAGCAACCAAACCCTTATTACTTTTCAGTTCACCAATAACCCTGAGCGGGTTTGGCTGCTGCCGGATATTTAAAAGCTGAACAAAATTTTCGGCGCCCAGTTCCTGTGCTGTTTTATCGAGCACCTGCCGCTGCACTGCATAGCGGCTGAAATAATACAAACGGTAACGTTCGCTCAACGCTGCTCCGTTGAGCCGTGCAAACAACCAGCTATAAGTTAAATCATCTGCCAGCGATGCAATGCGGATACCGGTGCTTGTTGTTTCTGCATTATTAAGCACATCAGCTGTATTCATAAACTGTAATGCTTTGCGTTTGAATTTGTGAATACAATCCACTGAAAGCATTTCGCCGTTTGCAAGCACAACGGCAATAACCGTTCGGTGAAAATATCGTGTAACATTGACACGCTTTACAAAAGCATGCCGCTTAAAAAAGCTGATAATTATTGCTGTTGTTTTTGGCGTTGCACAAAGATCAATGTCAGACCACTCATGCAATTCCCAGGGCTGCGCGCCGCATGATTTCAGCCAGGCGTACTGCTGCATCCGGACTGATGAGAAAAAATCGCGGAGCAGCAGCTGCCTGTATTGAGAAGGGTCCTCAAGCGTTAAATGATCATTCAGGGCTTCGTTCCAAACCTCCATAAGCCAGTTGGTTTGAACATGCCAGCTATTTTGTTTCGACCAGCTTTGCAGCGAAGACGTAATTACGGTGTAGAGATATTGCTGTTCAAGCAAGTCGAGGTTGATTCCTATTTTATCCGTAAAACTCCTGCAACAGGGCAAATCAAAAAATGCATCTATTGTCTTTCTGATTTGTGCATACGAATGGCGGTTGATAAGCACAGCCTGCTGATACATAAAATGAAATGCATCAAAAAAAACAGGGTATGATGTGTCAAACATTTCCCAATCCCACGCAATCAGCTGGTTCTCTGCAGCCCGTGTATTCCACGGTGTAAAATCGCCATGCGCCGGCGCTGTAAGACAGGTGTCATACTGACCAAGATGTTTGGCAAGCTGGTCGAGTTTTGAGATCAATGCCTTACTGATGTGCTTGTTGTTGTAGCGCAACAGACTGAGGTATGTGGTTGATCTTTGCCACCAGGCAGAGGCCACACGGTTTTGTTCGGTAATTGAACCTGTAAACCATTCGGAAAGTGTGGCAAACGGAAAATCGGAAAGCGATTTCGGATATGCTGCGCCCGGAACGTTTATATCACTGAGCTGATGAATATCGTTCTGCAGCAATTTATGCTCAGGCACAACCAACCCGCATACCGGATGCAGGTTCAGCCGCTTCAATGCTGCCGCTTCGTTGCTGAGCTGATGTTTGGCCTGCTCACCAACAGGTACTTTTATAAATGTTACGCCCTCGGCATCACTGAGCCGAAAAATGGCTTTACGGTTCGGGCCAACCGTACCGGTAAAAAGCGCCCAGTTTTTCCCTGCCAGCGGTGAGCCTTCCGGGACAACTAGAAAACCGGAAGAACTCACAAACAACCGCTGCAGGTTTATCGCAAAAAGCAAACGGATAAACATCACCATTGCAGCAGCCCGAAAACTTCCCACATGATAGAAGTTTAAAAAATCAGGCTGCTGCGCTTCCGAAGGCCATGCCCAGCGGATTGTTCCGTCGGGATTGTTGCGGCAATACACCTTTACTTTGCTGTGTGAACTGCCTGATTGCGGATAAACAGCTTCGGCAATGGCCTGTAACTCGGAAGGTGATGTAAATAAGTTTGCTTGTTGTGCCATGCCAACAGAATTACGATTGGCATGCCAATATTGCATCGTGCTGCTATTCTGATACTTACAGAAACTGCATGTTTGCAGCACTACAAATTCGGGACAGGCATTTCCGAAATCCGGAAAAACATCCGGGAAAAACTGCTTTAATCCCCAAACATTACTGAAATTGGCACTTGCATCTACATAACGTCATAACTATGCTTTCGCAAAACACCTGTTTGATTTGCCCGATGATATTCTGGCATTGATGCACCACTTAAACACTAGAAGCCATTTCAAATGACCCGATTTACACTTTTCATTTTTACACTTTTTTGTTGTGCGGCATTCACCCGTGATACTCAACATCAAAAATTTACCCCTGAAACAGTTGCGGTTAGTCCCGACAGTGTGAACACTGCTCGCGATGTAACTTACCTCGGCGAAGAAGAAAAGCGTGTTATCGCACTCTGCAACATCGCACGCACGCAGCCAAAAGTATTTGCACAAAACTACGCGCAGCCGTTTATCGACTCGGCAGGAAAGAAGAACAGCTACACCAATTCATTACTGCGCACCTTGCGCACCATGAAACCCGCAGCAGCACTTCTGCCCGATGAAGCCCTCACCAAAACTGCCGCCGCACACGCCGAGAAAAGCGGAAAAGCAGGAACCACCGGCCACAGCGGAAAAAAAGAGCGTTTCAAAAAAAGCGGCTTTTCGTATTGGGGCGAAAACTGCAGCTACGGCTACAGCGATGCGCTCGATATTGTGATGCAACTGCTCATCGACGATGGCATCAAAAACCTCGGCCACCGTAAAAACATCCTCGACCCAAAATTCACACACATCGGCGTAGCCATCCGAAAACACAAACGTTACAACTGGAACTGCGTGCAGAATTTTGGCGGACGCAAGTAAATTAATGAACGCAAAAAACGCCGCATCGTAGCTGATGCGGCGTTTTTTGTGTTGTATCGTTGCTGTTTATCGCTGAATCACCAAACGTGCGGTGCTTATTGCGCCTGATGCGTTGGTGTAACGCACCATGTAAATGCCCGAAGCCAGTGCCGATGTGCTCACGGTTTCGCGGGTGGAGGTGATGCGCTGTGCTGCAACAAGCTGCCCGGCTGCTGATACCAGTTCAAGCATACCGTTTCCGCTGCTTACAAACAAAAACTCGTTTGCAGCAGGGTTCGGATAAAGCGCAAGCACACCTGCTGATACAGTTGCAATGCCCGTACACTCCTGCACCGTAATTGTATCGGTGGCAACACCTGTGCAGCCATTGAAATCAGTAAATGTGTAGGTGATCACATGCATACCTGCTCCTGCGGTTGACGGCGAGAATTGTGTGCCTGTTACGCCGGGACCGCTCCATGTGCCGCCAGCAGGCGATTCGCCGGTGAGCGTAAACGATGCATCATCTTCACAAACGGCTGCCGGTGTATTGAGTGCAAGTGTAACACCCGGATCAAGCACCGTTACTCCGTAGGCAGTAAACGCCGCGTTGCCCGAAGTATCTGTTGCCGAAAACTGAAGCGTATAGGTTCCGGCCTGAAGCACAGAGCCGCTTGCCGGGCCTGCGGTTTGTGTTACTGTAACCGGACTGCAGACGTCGGTAGCGGTGGGCAGTGCAAACAACAAGGTATCTCCCACACAAAGTTGTATGTTGAGCTGTATGGAAGTAAACTGTGGCGCAAGCGAATCGACAACTGTAATTAATTGCTGACAGGTACTTGTGTTGCCCGCTCCGTCGGTGGTTGTCCACGTAACTATTGTTGTGCCCAGCGGATAGGTTGCAGAAGCATCATTACCTGCTGAAACAATACCGCAGTTATCAGTTGTAATTGCGTTGCCGATGTTTGGCAGCGTGGCTGTGCACAGACCCGAATCGGCAGCTACGGTAATGTTTTGCGGACAAACAATTCCGGGTGCTTCGTTGTCGGTAACGGTAATTGTAAACGAAGCCGTGTCGGCATTTCCGCTGGCATCGGTAGCAATGTAAACCACGGTGTGCGTGCCGGTGGTGAATGCCGTTCCGCTGCTGTCAGACAGCGTAAGCGAAGCTACGCCGCAGTTATCGTTCACCGCAGGTGCGTTCCAGCTTACTACTGCCGAGCAAAGGCCGGAGTCGGTTGACACGTTGAGGTTTTGCGGTATTGCCGAAATTACGGGCGGCTGGTTGTCACTCACGGTAATTGTAAAGGAACAAACGTTGGTATTACCAAATGCATCGCTTGCAATGAATGTGTTTGTGGTGATGCCCGTTGGGAAAATGCTTCCGGAGGGAAGTCCGGCTGTTTGTGTAAGTGTGGGTGTGGATGTGCCGAGGTATTCGATTACCACTTTGCCGTGGCCTGCACGCACGCCGTTTTGCATGGCTGTATTGGTAGCTGCGGGAATTACGTAGCCGCTTCCGCCGCCGCCGCCGCGACAGTTTCCGCTGCCTGCGCCGCCATACCAGCCGCCGCCGCCGCCGTATCCTTCGCAGCCGCAGTTGAAGCCAAACGGTGTGCCTCCAAAGCCAAAGCCGCCGGCCATTGTGGTCATGTTAAAGTTTACGCACGTGCCGTTGGCACCGGGGCCGGTTTGTGTGGCGCCGAGGCCACCCATGTCTGAAGTGGTGTTCCGGTAACCATCGCCGCCGGTAAGTCCGCCGCCCGCGCCGCCTACTACGTGCAGGTTGCTCCAGTAGCCGGCGCCGCCACCGCCTCCGGCCACCACAAGGCGGCTGTTGAGGTCGTTGCTGATGGTGCGCACATCGGTGCCGCCGCCACCGCCTTTGCCGGCGCCGTCGCCCGCACCGCCGCCGTTAAAACCGCCGGCGGTTGTTGTAGGCTGTCCGCCCACATACACGTAAAGTGTTTGTCCGGGTGTTACACTCACCGTGCCTTTCACATAACCGCCAAAGTTGGTGTTGTTTACCCAGTTTGCGCCACCCTGTGCGCCCCATGTTTTAATGGTAACCTGCGTAACACCAGGCGGCACCAAAAATGTTTGCACCGCACCGGTGAAGTTAAACACCGCCGAATCGTTGGCCACCACACACGACGAGGTGGCCTGCGGCGAAGTGTAATTTACCACAGCGCCACATATGCCCGAATTGGCCGTAGTTGTTACGTTTGCGGGGCACGTGATGCTGATACACTGTGCGTGAAGATGAATGACACACACAAAAGCGGCTGCCGCAAGAAGTAGTTGTTTTTTCATGGAATATTGCGTGAAGAATAATAGGGGCTTATAAAAATAAGCAATATCCGCCATGGTAATTCCGCGAAAGAAAGAAACAGGTATTTCCTGCATATCGAAAACATTTTTGTATTCCCTTTCCACACACGTAAACCACATGCGCAAACGCGGTTTGTTTTGTTAAAAATCAAATGTCGAATAACTTACACCCAAAGCCACACGCGGGAAATCGGTTTCGTGCGTGGTTTGTTTATTTATGCGGCAGTTCAAAAACACACGCCAGCCCGCATGGCTTATGCCGCAGGTCATGTAGCTGCTCCATGCGTTGATGCTGTATAAACCGGTGGCTTTAATTTTTGTAACGGCCACGCTTTGCTGCCCCGATGCCGGCAGCGGCTGTTGCACTATATTTCTTGCCATGTAAACCGAGCGCACAATGCGTTCGATACCCAGCCCGACCTCTATGCTGCTGATGAATTTACCTCCGGTACGGTTAATGTGCAGCGCAGTTTCGGTGCAGAAGCTGTGCAGGCGGATTTTTTCATTTGCGGCGGCGGTTTCCGGAAGCGGGAGCGGGCGTTGCGGGGTTTGTTTCACCGGCAAGCGTGCATAGCGGTAACTGCACGAGGCCAGCACAGCCAGACGCGGGCCGGTGGTAAAAGCAAGCGTGTAGCCGCCTCCGGCAAAACCAGCACCCGCTGCCAGCGGAAAGTGGCGGCCACCCGCAGGCATGAGTCCGGCGGCAAATACACGGAAGCCGCCCTCTACATCAACCCCGCCCCGCGACACAGTGGCGTTTCGGCTGCCGCTGCTGTCGGGCAGCACAACGGATGGCTGCGCGGCAACAGCACTATCTGCCACCGGCGGCGCGTTTGCCTGCGGCGGAGCAGCAACCGGAGGCTGAGGAACCTGAGCCACCGGCGGCGGCAACGGAGGTGAAGGCAGCGGGGTTGCAGGCGGTGTGCCGGCGGTGCCCCCCGGCGGCGATGGAAAAGAAGGCACAGCAGCCGGAGTAGTTTGCGGCGGGCTGCTTTGCCGGGGCTGCGGCACACTTGCGGGATAAATTACCGGCGTTTGCACTGGCGGCGGATACGCGTGTGTAATCGGCTCGCCACGTGGCGGAATACTCACGTACCAGCCCGGACGATAAATACGCTTTTCGATGTGGAGTTTGCGGATATCTCGCTGACAGCCGCATAGCAGCAAACCACAAACAATAAGTCCGCGCAGCAGAAGGGTGGTACTCATTTCAGAAATTGTTGCGCGTAGTTTTAGCTCATTACCGGTATAACATCTGCCGTACAAAAAGATACACCCTGATTTTTATCCTCACACTTTTTCAGCTTTTATCCCCGCCCATTAAATTTGTATTTCACTTACAAATCACAACGCAGCCTAAATCGTTAAATGTTTATTTATCAATACATTATGGTATAATTATTGCGCATTGAAATACGCTTTACAGCTAACCTCTGCAATTTATTGATATGAAAACAATTCTACCTGCGCTGCTTTTTTCCGCGTTCGTTTCATTGGGATTGGCCTGTTCGCGGCAGGTGCAGCCCGACAATACTCCCTCACACTACAAAAAGCATAAAATACTTTCGTATTTCAAGCCCGAAAAAGTGGTGAAAATGCGTGTACTGCTCATCGACTCGGTTAACCCGGGTTTTGGCGATACGGTAACATTTGGTGTGGCAATGGCGGTGGAGCATGAAGGGCAGCGGTATTCGTATATGGTTTATGATAAATCATTGTATTATATAAATAATAATGATGCTGCAAAAATGATCACCCTTCCGCGGCCCTATACAAAAATGACATATCGTCCGTTTTACTGGAAAGATTTTGACATAAGCGTAAACGGAGCGCGCCTGATAGACAGCAACCGTTTTGTGATACACAATTCGCCGTCACAATGTCTTGAAGGAGTTGCATCTGTTACACTTACCTACAAACACAAAAGCGGGTTTACAAATACTGCAAAAATAAATCTGCTTTCGGGCAAACGCTTTGAACTCAATCTTAGCGGCAGGAATGGCTATTGGGGAAACAGTGGGAACAGTGGTACAAACGGCAGCGACGGCTCCTCAGAACGATCGTGCCAGAGCGGCACACACGGCACGCACGGCACCGACGGATTTCGCGGATCTGATGGTCATGATGCCGACATTTACCTGAAGCAATACAAAACGGCCGACGGGCAAACGGAATACCTACAGGCTATAGTGCATGACCTTACAACCGGCCGCCGTTATTATTATTTCATGGATTACAGCGGTTCGCTGCGGGTAATTGCCAATGGCGGCGACGGTGGGCACGGCGGCAGGGGCGGCGATGGCGGAAATGGCGGCCGGCAGGGCGACTTCCGTTGTACGGGAGGAAACGGCGGCGATGGCGGACATGGTGCCAATGCCGGCAATGGCGGACAAATACGCATTATAGCCGATACGAGTGTAAGCCTGAGCCGCCTGCAACTCACCACATCCAATTCAGGCGGAAGAGCCGGGCATGGCGGCAGGGGCGGCGATGCCGGCGCAGGCACAGGTACCGAACGTGCAAACCAGCGCCGCAACAATGCCGCACTGCCCGGACGACCCGGCCAAAACGGGCAGCAGGGAGCAAACGGCCCGCGTATTGAAACCACAGTGAAACCGCTCGACAATTCCATGTTCCGGCCGGTTTAACAGAACGGCATAAAAAAGCGGCGGACCCGATGTGAGTCCGCCGCTTTTTGTTGGTAGAAACAGCTTACTGTTTTACAAAAGCAATACGCTCAATGATAATGCCTGATGCATTGCGAAGGGCAAGCACGTAGCTGCCGTTTTCAAGTGCGCTGATGTTGAGTTGAGGCTGGGCGGTTTGTGCCATTACCAGACGGCCTGTAGCATCGAATACTTCAAGCTGTGTGCCGGCGGGCACTGCGCTGAGCTGAAGTGTTTCATTAGCCGGATTGGGGAATACACGGATGCTGCCGGTGGTGTTGCTTTGTGCAAGACCGGTACATACATCTACAAAAATGCTGTCGGTGGCGCTGCCTACGCAGCTGCTGGTATCCGTGTAAGTGTAGGTAATGAGCTGCCAGCCCGGCGTGGTGGTGGATGCATTAAACATATTGCCACTAACTCCGGGGCCGCTCCAGGTGCCGCCTGCCGGGCTTTCGCCGCCAAGCATAAAGGCCGGTGTGTTAAGGCAAAGTGTATCGGAATTGGTAAGCTGAAGGGTAACAACCGGCGGTGTACTGTTGGTGAGTGTGGTGAAAAATTGGGTGCCGCAGCCGTTTCCGTCTATAATTACACAGTTGTAAACACCGGCCGGAAGGTTGTTGATTGTGGGCGAAGTACCACCGTTTGACCACTGGTAGGTGTAGGGCAGTGTGCCGCCGCTTACCACAATTGTAACTGAACCATTGTTCTGATTGCAACCGGGGTTTACAATGTTGGTAAAGGTGGCGGTAATTTGTGTGGGTTGGGTAATGGTTACCGAAACGGTATCAGAAAGGTTACACTCGTTGGTAACGATACAGGTGTACACGCCAGCCATTAAACCTGTGGCTGTGGCAGAAGTACTGCTATTGGGCGACCAGGCGTAGGTAAAGGTATTTCCGTTGGTAGCTTGCACAGTGGCCTGACCGTTTGTACCTCCGAAACAGTTTACGTTTTGTGTATTGGTAATTTGTGCCACCGGAGCCACGCAGCACGGTGTCATAGTGTGGTTACCAATGTAGGTGGTGGTATTTTGCGGATACACGTCATACTCCGTAGCGGCCACTGCCCAGTTCGTGTTGCCCTGATTGGTGCTGATGTTGCGCACCAGTGTAAATTCGCTGGTAGCGCCGGTGCCTACGGGCCAGTTGGTGCCGGGATCCACACCAATAATACCGATGATATCGAGTACGGTGTTGGTGGAAATGTTTTTAAGCACCATCGCATCATCGCCATTGTAGAAAGTAATGCTATGAAGTGTATCTGAAACGGCGAGAATAGCAGCTATGGCCTGCGAGTTTCCGGCTACATACACAGCGCCCGGAGCAAGCGTGCCCTGAGGTGAAAGTGAATCGGTAGGCGTAGGTGAACCGTTGTTGTAGCGGTAAATTTTGTAGTTGGATAGGTTAACCGTGCCAGAGGTAGGATTGTAAATTTCAATGGCTTTGTTGTTCGATGAGCCTTCGAGGTATTCGGAGAAGAAGAGCTCCGAACACGATTGTGCGTAGCCGGCGGCTGATACCAGCAACAGCAGAGACAGGGTAATGGTTTTTTTCATGCTGCGAAATTAAACCTTTCCCCCCGTAGTTCCTATTAATTCTCTCTTATCAATTTGCACCAGCAACCGCTTTCAGCCACAAATAACATGCTGATTACAAGCCCCAATACAAATTATTGGTTAATCGAACGGACAGAAAACGGCAAGAGCCACAAAGGCAAGAATTAGTGAGCCGGGGAATAGCAGCGAAACGAGAAATGAGCGCATGATACTTTTTTTTAGTGTCCAACTCAAAAATAACAGCACCGTTGCTGTTCATCATTAAGACGCCGTTTAAAAGTGATTACAACAGAATTAAAGCTATTGTTTGCAGTCTTTAAAAGGGTAAATAGTACATTGCGGGCATATGCGGATGCGACTATTTCTTGCGGTGGTTTTGCTGGCAGCAGGATGCAGCAGGCAAACACCTGTAGTGCCCGGCGATATCAGCAACAGGTGGTATAACCGGATTACCAGCGATACAAAACCCGCTGTTGACTCGTTACTGATTTATGCGCAAATGCTTGATTCGGTGGCCGACGACCGTGCGCAGGTAAAAGCAATGGCCTCCTTCGGTTACGGAATTTATTACAAGCAGAAAGGATATTACCGGCAGGCGTACAGTTCGTTTATGAATGCCGACTCACTGGCCTCAAAAACCGGCACAGACACGCTGCGTGTGCGCGCACTGATTGGAGCCGGCCAGTGCGACTGGAACGAAGGGCGCACAGATAATGCAATTGAAAAAATGCTGCGTGCGCTAAAACTGGCCGAAAACACCGGCTTCAACCGCGGTATTGCAGGCGCACATATTTCGCTGGCGCAGGTGTATCAGCAGAGCGATAAAACTGATCTTGCCCGTGAGCACCTGCAGGCAGCCATGCGCATGAGCAGCGAAAATGGTTCCGACAGAAATTATTTTATTGCTGCTCACACGCTGGCCAATTTATATGGCATGGGCGGGAAAATTGACAGTGCGCTGGCCATAGACAGTGCCATGCTGCTGAAGCTGAACAGCGACCGCCTTCAGAAATTCCGTTCCATGTTTTACGACAATCAGGCCAACTGCTATACCGAAATGCAGCAGTTTGACAAGGCCTATGCCGCTTTTATGCGTTCCATTGCGCAGGATTCGCTCACCGGCGATGCGCGGCAGCAGGCCGATTCGTATCTGGGACTAAGCAATTTGTTTCTGGCGCAAAACAACGTGGCACAGGCCGAAATTTACCTGAACGAATTTTTGCGCCGCGCCCGCAGCATAAACTACCGCCAGGGCGAAAAGCAGGCCTGGCAGATTCTGGCCGGCGTGTATGCCGGACAGCGCAAATACACCGAAGCACTGGCGGCAAAAGATTCGGTGCGGCGCATCAGCGAGCGTTTGCTGAACGAGAAAACACAAACGCGCATTGCCGAACTGCAAACGGTGTATGACACGGAGAAAAAAGACCGTTTGCTGGCCGAGGCTGCGGTGAGTTTGGGCAGGCAGCGGCTTATTACCGGCGCGGTGGCGGTAGCGGCGCTGCTGCTGCTGCTCACAGGCTTTTCGGTTTACCGCCGCTACCGCCACCGCAAAGACGAAGAACTGCGACACGAACTCCGCCGCCAGCAGCAGCTTGCCACACAAGCCCTGTTTGCAGGCGAACAACAGGAACGCCTGCGCATTGGCCGCGATCTGCACGACAGCATTGGCCAGCAGCTTGCCGCGCTTAAAATGCAGATGGCCGGGCAAAACCTCAGCGCAGCTTCCATGCAGCTGGTAGAACAAACCCTGCGCGATGTGCGCGCCATTTCGCACAACCTCATACCCGAAGCACTCCACTTCGGCCTCGCCGCCGCCCTCGATGAATTGTGCGTGCAACTTAGCCACAGCGGCACCACTGCCACATTCAATCCCGCAACCGGCCTGACCCGCCCGCTGCTCAAACCCGAAGCCGAACTATCGGTCTTCAGGCTCGCGCAGGAAGTGACCGGCAACATGCTCAAGTATGCGCAGGCCACACACATCACCATCGACCTGCAAAAAACCGAAAACCACGCCGAACTCCGCATTACCGACAACGGCCGCGGATTCGACACCACACAATTTACCCAGTCAGCCGGACGAGGCTGGGGCAATGTACAGGCGCGCACACTCATGCTGGGCGGCACTGTTGCCATTGACTCGGCACCCGGATCAGGAACCAAATTGTATCTTCGGATTCCCGTTGAGCCGGGCGCATAACCATGACCAGCGAAAGCATCACACACATCCTCCTTGCCGACGATCATCAGCTGGTGATTGACGGACTGAAAAGCATGTTTCAAAACGAAACACGCTACATCGTTGCCGGAGAAGCCAACAACGGTCAGGAAGCCCTGAATATCATTCAGTCGGCCCCTGAAAAATTTCAGCTTGTCATTACCGACGTAAGCATGTCGCACATGACCGGCATTGACCTTTGCCGCCATGTAAAGCAGCAGTATCCCGAAATTAAAGTGCTGGTGCTTTCCATGTACAGCGGCGTATCGGTAGTAAAGGAAGCACTTGCTGCCGAGGCCGACGGCTATTTGCTCAAGAGCGCAGGTAAAGACGAATTTATTAAAGCCCTGCACCGCATTACCGACGGCGGCACCTACTTCGCGCAAGACATTATTCCCATTATCTACAACCAGTATCAGCGGGAAAAGCAGCAGCAGGACGCACTCTCTGTGCTCTCGGCCCGCGAACGCGAAGTACTTTCACTCATTGTAAAAGAACATACCAGCGAAGAAATTGCACAAAAGCTTTTCCTGAGTAAAAAAACGGTTGACAATCACCGGCAGAACATTCTCTCCAAAACAGCGTGTAAAACAACCATCGGTCTGGTGAAGTTTGCTATTCGTAACGGGATGGAATAGTCTGACCGTAAATAGGGACTTATACCCATTCTTACCCTATTCTATACCCCTTTGTGCAGACTGGTTAAGATTTAGTTTTGCACATATCCCGAACCTTCAATTCTGTACATGAAAAAAATAGTTTTACACGCACTTGTGCTGCTCATTCCGGCTTGCGCCCGTTTGCACGCAATGCCTGCCTGCAACAAATTTCAGCACCCGGACAGCGAAATTGACAAATCCGGATTTTTTGCCGGTCCCGTTTACGGCATGTATCAGTATCACATGTCGGGACCCGAAATTTACATGTGGCGCAAAAACAACGGCTTCATTGATCCTTACGGAAACTCATCAGCAAAAAGGCAGCTGGAAGTAAAAGACCGGTTCGGAAACATAAACAATTATTACGGCGGTATGCTTGGTTTTCGTGTGGATGGTGCAATCTCCTACTCGTTGTTATGGCAGCATCAGCGCAGCGTATCGGACATTGAGTACACGTATGACAATGGTCCTTCAACTCCCGTTTACAATTACTACCAGAAGGTAAAAATGACCATGAACTGGGTAGTGTTTGCATTTGGCACACAGTCGTTGTTAAGCAAAAACCTGTTTCTGGGCGGATCCATTGATATTGGTATGCTGAAAACGGTGACAAAGGTTAGTGACGATGGTAATCCGGCGGAAAACGGGAAATGGGCGCCGTGGTTTTATTCGTTCAAAGTATTGGGCGACGGCATAACGCCACGCACACCAATTGCTTCTGTAAGCCTGATTGGCGCCTACGACATCGGGAAGTTTACCCTGCGTTACTCGCACAACTGGGGCCTGCTCAACGGCGATATGAATTCGCAAACCAATAAATACACCAATATTCCCTGGTCGTCGAAAGCTTTTCCGGTTGCCTCAAACACATTTGCCCTGCTCTACAACTTTAACTGACCATGAAACGCACACTGCTATTCCTTCTGCTTTGCTGCACGGTGTTTACACTTCGTGCGCAGTTTACACTTGGTGTGCAGGGACAGGGTTTCCTGAACACGGCGCCTTTTTTCGGCGATTTTTCGAATGCCTACAACACCCTTTTTGATTCGACCCTGAGCAAAAAAATGGGGAATCCGAAATTGGGTGCCGGCTATTCGATTGAGCTTGGCTACCGGATTCTGAAAATGTCGATGTCGCTGCGCAACAGCCGTTTTTCTTCGCAAACACACGCCACTTTTACAAACGGAGCGAAACGGAAAATCCGGTACAACTACCGTTTCTGGAATGTAAACATTGGTTACTTCTATCCCGGCGAAAACAACCAGATAATTGTTGAAGCGGGCTTAACGGCCTGCCGCAGCACTTCCGATTCTTATGTTATTCTGCCTAACGATGAGGTTGACTATTTTGCGGGCGGCCTTTCAAGCCAGCAAAGTTGGGTAAACATAGGCGGTAATTTCAGGCTGGCGCTGCATCACCGCATTACCGATTATTTCTGGCTCACACTCGATGCCGGTTACACAATAGTCAACAACGATTCGGAAGCCGCGCCGCGCATAGTACTCGGACAAACTGCCGCCACACATACGTTCCGTGCGTTTTCTGCCGGCGTGGGTTTTGTGGTTCATTTCGGCGAATACATCGACTAAAAAATTACGATAATGAAATATACAGTATTCCTTATTGCGTTTGCCGCCGCCACACTGGGCGCTGCAGGCTGCTCAAAAGAAGTGGTAAACGAGCGCAAACTTGGCGGTGTGTGGGAAGGCGAAAAAGTGGTGTATGAATTTTATGCAAACAACGCCATGGTTCGCGACAGCTCGGTAGCCAACAGCGGCGCTCTTTACCTCTGGGACGATGACGAACTGACCAACCAGGCCGGCAGCTCGCTGGCCATTCCGCTCGATATGTATGGCTGGGAAGGCAATGTGGGCAAAATGGTAAGCATTGGCGGCTACAACATAGTAAAACACAACCGCCGCAAACTCATACTTGCCCGCCATTACACCGATGCCGACCTGAACATTGTGCGCTCGGAAGTATTTTATTTCAAACGTCCGTAAAGAAGAAAGCAACCCGCTTCAAACGCCGTGCAAAAGAATCTGTGCGGCGTTTGTGCTTTTTTGGTTTAAGTTTGCAGCAAACCAAACTCTCTTCCAATGAATTTTCTCGTACTCTTTGCTTCGGCATTAATTCCGCTGTTTATCGGCTTTATCTGGTACAGCGATAAGGTTTTCGGTAAAGCCTGGCAGCAGGCCAGCGGCATGACTGAGGAGAAAATGAAAAACAGCAACATGCTTGTTATTCTCGGCCTCACCTATTTGTTTTCAGTGATGATGGCCATGGTAATTCAGTTTCTGGTTATCCACCAGGCAAGTGTGCCGTCTATTTTTGTGGGCGACCCCGACATGACCAATCCGAATTCGGAAGTAGGCCGTTTTCTGGAGTTGCTTAATACAAAATATGCACACAACTACCGCACATTCAAGCACGGCATGTTTCACGGTACAATTGCCGGTTTGTTTTTTGCACTCCCTGTAATGGGCATCAACGCGCTGTTTGAGCGCCGCGGCGGTAAATACATATTTATTCACCTCGGCTACTGGGTAATTACCTGCATGCTTATGGGTGGTGTGATTTGCCAGTTTATGTAATCTGATATTCCTCAACAAAAAAGGAGCGCCGTGTTTGCGCTCCTTTTTTTATTCTATTAATCAATTTCGGGTATTCCCTGTAAAATTCAATATTGAGAAGCAGGTATCTAATTTTTTAAAATAACTTCTCCTGCTATTATTCCGCGAACGGTCCAACTGGTAATCACAATCACCTCCATATTCAACAATAAATCTATTTTTACCTATATATATAAGTGAAACATTGCAGCCACAAGATCCTAAAATCGGAGATTTAAACACCAGCTTGTCTTCGTGTTTTCTTACTGCAGTTCTGGGAATGTCTATTGACTTAAATACAGATGATAATGTTGCTCCGTAGATTTTTTCAAAGCGCACACTATCGCTGTAGGCCAAAGCACAAAGTTGTCCTTGCTCCCTGAAACAAATAATCGTTCTTTCGTTTTCACATCCATCCTTCAAATACACCACAAGTGTATCAGTCGGCGAAAGCAAACTACGCACCGAATCAATCTTGTCCTGAATCAGGCACGGTGAAAAATTACTTACACACCCGCTTTGCCTGGTAAGAAAAGAAGCCGACAAGAGGAATACTGTAAGACAAGTTGCCAGAATCTTCATTCCACCAATTTACGCACTTCTTCCATCAGCGCCTTCCAGTTCTGCTCCGAATGATCAGCTGTTTCCTGTGAGGCTGCGTTTTCCTGAATAATTTCCAGTTTCACACCTTCGGGTAATTCGGTTACACGATACGTAATGTGCATGTAATTTTCCGGTAAATCGGGAAGCGGCGAGAAGCTGCTGTAATAATCGTATTTGAGTAAACGGTTATGCTCGTAAGCGAGTATGGTTCCTTTGTCTTCGTATGTTTTTCCCTCCCACTCGCCGGTAAAACGTATGGGTGTACCGGGCTCCCACGTAGTAATAAGGTTGGTGCCGTAGAAATATTGTTTTACTGTAGCGGGATCGGTGAGTGTGTGCCAGAGTTTTTGGGCGGTGGTGCGGAAAATAAATTCGCAGTGTGTGGAGAATGGTGTCATGAATGATTTGGTTTGCAGGCAAAAGTAGGATGTGTTTTTTTGATGCGATTGTAAAAACGCGTCGCTATTTTTGGTGCAGCGCTTTAGTACATGCAGGAACAGTCCAAACCCGCACGAGGAATTTTACATCCGGCCGCATTTGCAGGGCAAACGCTGCACCGGCGCTACCTGCCTTGTGCCGGACTGGCCGAATGGATTGAGCATTACTGGATTGTAGAGTGGAATTTTGGCGATGCGGTACACAAGGTGGCCACGCTTCCGCACCCAAGCATTCATATTACGTTTGACGATGCGGAAGCCACGGTGGGCGGCATACGAACCGGGCGTTTTACGCGGCAGCTTACCGGGCGCGGACGTGTTTTCGGCATCAAGTTTTTACCGGGCGCTTTTTACCCCTGGCTGGGCAGGCCGGTAAGCAGTATTGCCGGTAAACAACTTCCGCTGCACACATTTTTCAACCACGCGGAGGCGCTGCAAAACGAAATGCGCACACTGCAAAAACACGAAGCACTTGTGAATTGTGCGCAGGCGGCCCTGCTGGCGCGAAAGCCCGCACACGACCAGCGTCTTGCCCGTGTACGCCGCATTTGCGAACGCATTTGCAACGACCGCAATGTGCTGCGTGTAGAACAACTCTGCGAACGCGAGCAGTTAAGCATCCGGCAGTTGCAACGCCTGTTTGGTGTGTGGGTAGGCGTTTCGCCAAAGTGGATGATACAACGCTACCGCCTGCACGAAGCGGTGGAAACGCTGAACACCACACACGCCGCACCCGACTGGATTGGCCTGTGCGAACAGCTCGGCTATTTTGATCAGGCGCATTTTATACGCGATTTTAAAAAGCTTACCGGCGAAACGCCAGCCGCGTATGCCGCAAAACGGCTGCAAAGTTGAACACTTGCATACCTGCTGGTTTTTTAACGCACCAAACGGTATTAATTAGCCCTGGCTGGAGCGGCACCCCGCAGGTAGTAAAATGCTTTAGTTTTTTGCGTTGCGCCGAGGAGTATAGCGGAAGACAGGACAGGTGTTTGTTCACTGCACTTCAGAATATGCTCCTCATTATTTTTTTCCTGTTTAGTAGTTAACAAATGATGATACTGTTTGAGAAGCACAGTAACCGCTAGAAGCGTATGCGCAAGCCGGGCGCGGTTTGCTGCATGCGCTGTATTTCGGCCGGTGGCAGCGGAGCGTTGTGCAAATCGAGCAGGCGCAGGTGGCTGTGGCGCAACGCGCGGCGGGGCGGCATGCGCAGTATCGGGTTGTTGCCGGCATACACACGCTCGAGCGAAGGAAGCTGCATGAGTCCCGGAGGCAGCTGCGTGAGGTGATCACCCTCGATATGCAGTTCGCGCAGGTTTTGCAGCGGACGCAGGGCAGCCATGTTGGCACCAAGATCAAAACCGGCGGCCTCGTTGTCGAGCCAAAGTGTATTGAGCTGCGTAAGCTGCCCGAACTCAACCGGCAACTGCGTAAACGTATTGCCCGAAAGGTCGAGCAGCTGGAGGTTGCGGAGCCGGGCAATGGCTGGCGGCACTGTCTCAATACTATCAGCCTCGAGATGCAGGGCTTTTAAATTGGGTAACAGCGCCAGCACATCAATTACTTTACCCAGATCAAGCTGCGGATTGTAGCCCAGCCAGAGCTCTTCAAGCCCTGTTAAACGGCTTGCACAGGCCGGAAGCGTAACCAGCCGGTTGTGCGAAAGATCGAGCTGCCGCAGTGTAGCAAGCTCGCATACCGATGCAGGCAACTCGCCCAGTTTATGTCCGCGCAGTGATAATGCTTCCACCTGTTTCAGCTGCGCGAGCTGCGTTAATGCCGCCGCGTCGAGCGTATCGACATGCAGATTTTTTACCGTGGCATGCGGCACCTGCGCCCAGCGTTGGGCCGGAAAAAGGCGGACATGAAGCGTATCATAACTTACCGCAAAGACATTTGCACTAAGCAAAGAGACAAAAAACAAAAGCAGGGTACGTATCATGTGGTTGGTTTTTAAGAGAACAAAAAAATCGTAATAAGTGTTGTTGCGGCATGCGCCAAACGGCTTAAATCAGCATTAATTCCATTCCGCTTACCTGTTTTTGCGGCGTTGGATAAAAATTGACAGGTGTACGCGCCGTGCGTACATTTACAAAATGAAAAAACTCCTACTTCTTACCTCCTGCCTGATTTTGCTTGCTGCCGCAGGCTGCGGGGAAAGCAGCAGAAAAAAATCACCGCCCGATTCGCTTGCCGCCGATACCACTGCCGGCAGGGGATGCCCGCCCGAAACCGCCATGGATCAGATTCAAACCATTGAAGTAAAGTACGAGGGCGATTGCCAGTACTGTTCGTTTATAATTGAAAACAGCAAACCGATATTGCTTGTAAAAGGCAAAGTAACCCGCATTGATGCAGCCATTGGCGGTAATGAAATCTGCACCCTGTTTCGGGTAAATACCGGTCAGGGATTGTTTCGCGGATTCATAACCATAAACGGCAAAACTCAGTTTGTGGAGCAGGAAATAAGCGAAATGCTTGAACAGGTACAACGCAGCTTCAGTTTTGCCGATTTTGGCATTACCCCCGCACAGCCCCATACCACCGACCCCAACACCACACCCTGATGCGCACATTTTTTCTGTCTGTTTTACTGCTGTGCAGTTTACCTGCATTTGCGCAGTTCCCGTATGCAGGTCCGGAAGATGAAACGGCGCTGTTCAGGCCGGTTACCAAGGGTAATGATTCCTCTTACTCGGCTGTGAACTATGCCGGCAGCGATTTGCGGCTGGGTCTTACGCGCAGTGTGTTCAGGCAGTATATACAGGGTGCGCATGATCTGGAAGAAGTAACCCGCTACTACCGGCAGTATGATTTTGCGTTGCGTTCTGACGAAAATGTGGCGGCAATTGGTATTAATTACCGGCCGGGAGCTGATGCGCAGATTTCGTTTGCGCGGGTTCGGTCGCGGGCAAATTATTCTTCCAAAAGCAATGTGGTGCGGGGAATTTATGCGCGGTTTGGTGGTGTAACCCAGCAATATCTTTTTGTAATACCCGAACCGGGCACTAACTATGGCTTACAGCGTATGCGCTACAGTTCAATGCTGGCGGCCACTGTGGGCGGCTATTCCACACGCGGATACAGCAGCACCGGCCAGATTTTTTCGGCAGGTATAGCTTTGCAGGCTGGCTGGCTGCACAATAGTTTCGACGGACTGGAGCAGGTGCTTTTTGCCGATTCGTTTGCGCTTACGCAGGGGCGGGCTTATGCCCGGCTTTACAGTCAGAACCCGGTTTGGCTGGGCAGCCCCGAAAAAAACCGCGCATTCTTCAAACCCCGTATCGACTTTTCGATTCCCCTGGTTTCGCTTCCCGGAAAAAATACTACTACAAAGCAGCGACTGAGGTACAACCGCTATACCGTTGGCCTCATACTCAGCGGCGAAACAAGGTATGTATCAGGTTTGCCCTGGCTTTTTTCGGGAGCAGTTGGTTTAAGCCTTACGCGCTATGACCGTCCGGTGCTGGCCGTATTTTACCGGCACTCGGGAAAAAATTACGGTTTCCGCCTTCCAACCGACGGCTTTCATTTTGGAACCGCTTTTTCCTTCGGATTTTAAGCAAAACGCCTTAACAATTTGACAAGCAGATTATTATCTGTTTAATAGCCGTTTTTGCACTCGCGCTGATGCGTCAAAGTGGCAATAGCGGGCCGGCAGAATTTTATGCTGATAACTTATTAAAAACAAGAAGACCCTGCTGAAGGCAGGGTCCGCTTGCGGCAAACACATGAAACACATGTATAGATTGAAGAACGGTTTCAGCGAAACTCGCGCTTCGGGAATACTACATTAAGCGAGCTTGTTGCTCTGGGGCAATTCACGTACAACCTCAGCACGCTTCTTTTTGTGGGAACGTGAACTTCCCTGATAGGCATCACAAGAACCGTGGCTTGATTTACAAGAAGGAATGCTTACAAGTACCACTCCGGCGATGAAGAAGAAACCGAGAACTGCGGCTTTATTCACTGTAAAGAACTGACGGAGAGATGCTTGTACCATGCTTTTGTGTTGAGTTAAAAGGTTAGTATGAATTGCTTTCTGTATAATAGGGAGGCAATTCACAAAATTCCACACACATTTTGCAAAAAAATTTTTTTTCGGCTGATTTTGTGGAAAATCAGTTCGTTTTACCCTTTAAAGCAACCGAGTGCAACAAGACGTTCTTTTTTTCGTAAATTGGGAGTGGCAAATAATTCATGTTTCACCTGTAAACCTCAAAAAAGGTGCGGCTCCGATTTCTCTGGTCTAAAAAGGAAGTCAAGCTCAGCGATCAGGAATTAATAGAACAGTACAAGCGTACGTCTAATTCCTGGTATGCTGGCGAACTCTTCCAGCGCTACACACAGCTTATCTCCTCTGTGGCATATAATTATATGCAAAACGAGGTGGATACCGAAGACGCCGTTATGGAAGTCTTCGAAATCATCCTCCGCGATCTCCAGCATCATGAAGTAAACAACTTCAAAACCTGGGTGTATAGCGTTACCAAGCACCATTGTCTCAAAAAGCTTCGCAAAGACAGCATGGAAACGCTGGATGTGGAGCAGGCGCTGCGCCACGTTGCTGTGGACGAAGCCCCGAAAACCGAGGCAATACGGCTGGAAAATCAACTGGAGAAATTGCAGGATGCCGTTACGCGTTTGTCGCAGGAACAGAAACAATGCATTGAACTTTTCTACTTTAAACAGAAGAGCTACAAGGAAGTGTCTGACCTTACCGGCTATTCGGTAAATGAAGTGAAAAGCTACCTCCAGAACGGAAAGAGAAACCTGAAAGGTGCACTCGTGGGCATTGATTCATGACGCCGCGAGAATTACAGCGAATATTTCAAAAAGGAGAGTGTCTCTCACTCGACACGATGCGACTTTATGCCGACGGGAAACTTTCGGCCAAAAGTATGCACGAGGTAGAGAAACACATGTTGGAATGTGGCCTGTGTTCGGCAGCAATGGACGGCTTCACCACACGCCGTTCAAAAAACATCGAAAAAGTTTCTTCCAACGTACATCGCCGGCTGGCTGTATATATGAATACGCCGCCACCCATTCCATTTATGAAGCGTTTCGGTCTGGCTATTTCGGCCGCGGTGGTGCTTCTGGTTACAGGTGGCGGAATTATCTGGTGGATGCTTTCCTCATCGGCCCAGCCCCGGCCTGCAGCACCGCACGATACCACCCAGCAACAACCACATGGCAGTGAGCCCGCTCCGGCTGTTCCCGCGCCGCAGGCGGTGCTCGAAGAACCCCGCTACACCGCAGTTGCCGAATCCCGGCCCGCTGCTGAAGTAAAAAATCCGCCTGCCGAAACGGCCATCAAATCCCCACCCGCAAAAGAAACTACATTGCCGGCCAGTACTCCACCCGTTGCTGAGCCTGCTGCCGCTAAAACCACTACCGAACCTGTTGCGGCCCCGCAGCCTGCACCCGCAAGCACACGCACGCCCGGCCCCAATACATCGCCCGTGCGTGTAAAACACGTTACGCTCTACAGCAAAACCACGCACGTAGATGGGTCTGGCCGCAGCGAAGGCGGATCAGGCGGACAACTCGGCCCCTCAAAACCACGCAGCGGCGGCTTCGAACTCGACGAAATGCCCCATTTCCCCGGCGGCGATGCTGAACTCAAAAACTATTTCCTCACAAACCTCAAACCCATAATTACCAACCGCGAACAGCTTAAACGCCTTTCTACAGGACTCAGCTTTGTGGTAAATGCCAAAACCGGCGAAGTCTCGCTGGCCGAACTCTCCTTTTCCATCTCCCCTGAAGTGGATGCCGAAATTATGCGCGTAGTCAAAGCAATGCCCCGCTGGACTCCCGGCTCAAAACGCGGCTTGATTGATGTGCGGTTAGGAATTACGTTTGAATAAAACCACCCCTAATTCTGAAGCTCTTTCTGATTCGCAGAAAGAACCATCTCTGACAAAATTTCTGTCATAGGTTTGTCTTGGATATGGTGCTTCACCCAGATTTGAATTTCATCAAGTCCGGTTGAAAAACCTTTTTTCTCTTTTCTTATTTCAACTAATTTATCGTAAAACTTATTATATACTGGTAGTCTTTCATTTTCATGTACATCAACTAATTTTCGTAATGTTTGTAATAGAACGTCTTCGTAGCCTAAACTTATTTCACTTTGTTTGATGTGACGTTGTACAGAACGAAATGTATATTCAAGTAAATCATACTTGCCTAGTTCAAAAAGCAGCACCAACTGGTGGATTTTGGCATAATGTTGAACGTCCTGACGGCTGTCTGATTTCCCGTCCTGAATAATTTTGTTCAACCATTCGTATGCCCCTTTGTAATTAGATTTAATAAAAAGCAGCGTAGAAATGTTCGAATAAAATGTGAGTTCACGCGCCTTGTTGATTTTGGTTTTGTATTTCTTCATCCCCTTTTCAATTTCAGGAATGAGCGCTTCAGCCTCGTCGAACTGAGCCAGATTCATATGATATAAAAACTCGAAAAAATAAACGTTCTGAAACTGTTCTGCCTCTTCTTCCGCTGAATCACAAGGGATGGATCGAATTCTTTCTAATGTAGCTGGAAACTCCTCAAATCGGTCTATTCGCATACAAATGCTCAAATAGTTGGAAAGCATTTTCTTAAATCTTAAACTTTCCTCTTGCACATATTGGGGAAATCTGTCCCACAGCTGAATTAATCTTAATTGATAATTGTGCGCCTTTATAAAATCATTGCACTGCTGATAATAAATAGACTTTGCAAAAAGATAACTGAAACTCAACTCAAACGAATTGCTATCTGGTTCTTTTTGAAAGAATGGATTTTCGATTAGACGATCTAACTCTTTTAATGTTTCAGGTGAATAGGTTGCCCTATTTCTTTGGTAAAGAAATATGTCATTTTGTAACATTGCTCCATTCTGCCATTCTACCAATTTATCTAACACCTTACGGGTTTCCTCATTGATTTCATGGATTTTTTTGCGAACTTCTTTCGTTTGCTTTTCAGTAACAATGGCTCTTTCCAGTGCAAATACCTCAATTAATACAAGAAACTTATCAAATTCGTACGCCAGCTTTTTCACCTTCTCCAATTCCTTAACCGCTACATCATAAATCCGTTTGTCGATCAGAAACCGGATATCGAGAAGCGACTCTTTAAGCTGCTTATCCACGTTTTTCTCGGCGTGGAAGGTGCGCATGCTTTTTAATACGAAGCGAAAGAGGTAGTTTTTTTCAGACGAAAGGTGCCGTGTTTTGAGCTTGGCTTTGAGTTTGTCCTCATTGTATTCATCCTGATCAAGCACCGCATCAAACAAAAGCATGTAATTATTTTGCTCCCCGATTAAATGGCGGGACGCAAAAATTTTTACATATCGCTTTTCTGCCTGTGTTAAACTATGCAACAACCTGTGCAGATCGTCTGTAGCCTTCATTCTCTTGTGGGGGCGTTTTGCCCGACTAAGCTAAGAATTATTTGACGTTCTGCACTTTTTATAGCCGTATTAATTGAATCTTGACTTCCAAGAATGTGCCTTGTTTTTGTTCTGCTAAACCTTAACCTTTTTGAAAATTGGACGTAGAACTTGCTGAATTCGAATTCGGCCCTAGTAAAATTCAACAATCCCTAGTATTAAATTCACCCTAAAACCTTTTCCCCTCTATGCCTACCCTACCCGCCCGTTACACAATGGGTACATTCTCCATTGTGTTTTTTGAATCGTACAAAAAACTCGGCATTTATGATTTCACCCAGAAAAAAGTAATTGCCGTGCATTCTCTCGTAAATGGAAGAAAAATCTCCATCGACACCTCAACTGACGAACTCGTTTTAGAAGCTGCTCCTTCCACAAGTTTGTTTAAAACAAGCTATCAGATGGATACTTGTGGAGGCACCATTGCACTCACCGATTGTTCAATTGTTATTGGCTTGGGAGACGATAGAGGTATTACAATGAAGGATACCACCTATCCGCTAACCGATTCAGAAAACTGCCCCAATGTGGTGATTAAGTACGAAAGCACAAACAAGATTTGTATTTATACCGCATGCGGCGACCAGAACTGCTCTATTGTAAAGTCAGCATGCAAAACGACGGCTGATGTAACTTCTACATCTGCTTCTTTTTACGATTGATTAACGATGTTTGGTTTACCTGAAAACGTATTGCCTGTTTGCAGTGTAAACGGAAGTATTCGTGAAATACTATTGTTTTATCATTGCCCTGTCAGCGAAAATCCTGCGCTGACGGGGCTTCGTTTTTCAGGACTTATAAATGCGCTTGGGGCAGAGGTGAATGTATATATTCTAATACAATTAGCCCACGGAACCGGAATTGATGAGTTGCCACAGCCAGCACCAAATATTTATTTAATACCAATAAACCCTGATAAAACAACACTTATGCACAGCCTCACAAGCTGGGCGCAGGATGTGGTTATCAGTTTTGAGGACAATGCGGGTTGTAGCTGGTTGTGTGTTGATGAAAACCGGCTGGACCGAAGTGCAATTGAAAAGCTCTGCACGTATTTGCCGGATCTGAAAATTTTACTGCATCCGTTTGGCAGGCTTGCGGGGGGCAATTTGTGGCCGGTAATTGATAAAGACAGCCGTTATCTGATTGCCGGGGCCGATATGCTGCGCGTTCCGGAAAATGAAAATGAGACTGGTTATTCGGCTTCTTCACTCGCGGAGGCGTTTCGTACACCTGCACTCATATTGTCGGGCAGCAGCCCCGAAAGCGGCATGCGAAACGGTATGCAGCCCCTCTTTCATGTGGATCTGTATGTGTGCCCGCTAGGCCGACTTGTTCCGGCCACGCCGCTGCAACACATACTTGTAGCCGAGCTGAAAGCTGAATATTGCCTGGCCGGGCAAAGCGAAAAAACACACCAACTTGCAGCCGCTCTGAACCAAACAGCCCGATGGCTTGAAAATGGCGTAAATGGAATCCGTTTTAGCGTAATACGCGTGCCGGTGCTGGCTTTTGATACGGAACTTGCGCACATTGGCAGCTATACCAATGCCTTTGCCGAGAACAACAACGGCCATTGCCGCCTCATTTTACCCGACTACACACCGCCCGATCCGCTTCCCGGTGTAAACCACCTCTATAAAGTAGCTGTAGAAGCTGTACAAGAGCAACTTAGGTTCGATCTGGAAGCTGCCGGTGTGGCCGAAGTGGTGTTTGCGGCCGATAATTATTTTGAACTTTCGCAGCGGGAAGGCGCTCTTCACTGCCGGGCAAAGGTACTCTCCCGAACACGGCTTCATATTGATTAACAGCACTTTATGAAAATTTAGGGTGCTTTGACATCCAAAAATGCCCCTGAAGTTTGCTTGTAACAGCCCGGGTATTGATGTTACTTCGCTTTGTCAATGAAACACAAAACAGCATAACCCGCTGCGTTTCTCTAAATAAATAATAAAATGTTAGGAGTAATACTCGGTTGCCTCGATTGTCCCGACAAACTGCGTGAGCTTGCCTATGCTGCGAGCATGGTTGCTCAGGCACATGCCGATTCACTTGGCAACGGAGATACTTCTGAAAATGAAAATCCCGGTTTTCAACCCCTGAAAACTTGACGGCTGGTAAATGCGGGATTCCGGCAACCCTGTCGGAATTATTCTAGCGAGTATTGGGTCTTTTGGTTCGTTTCCGGTTCCTTCCCCTCCTAACCCAACACCGCATTATCAATCAGTCGTATAACGCCGAGGCGGGCAGCAATGCAAGCCACGGCGTTTTTCATTTGCCCCTCAGCCACCGGCTGCAGTGAATCGGCATCCACAATCTGAAAATATTCGAGTGTAAAAAGCGGTTCACGGCTTAGCAATGCGGCGGCCTGTTGTTCAATTTCGGCTGCGGGGCATGTACCCCAGAGCGATCTGGCCAGTTCGAGCGACTGATAAATAAGCGGTGCCACGGCCCGCTCATGCGGTTGCAGCCGGCGGTTGCGCGAACTCATGGCAAGGCCATCTGTTTCACGAACAATGGGGCAGGCCACAATGGTTACCGGCAGTTGCAGCTCGGCAGTCATGCGCCGCACAATGGCCAGTTGCTGAAAATCCTTTTGACCAAAGTAAGCGTGGCAGGGTCCGGCTGCATCAAACAGCTTATTTACCACCTGCATCACACCGGCAAAATGCCCGGGCCGGTGTGCGCCTTCCATAAGCTGGTCGAGGCCGTTGAGCGATACGGACAGCGGTGGTTCTTCAAAGCCATCGGGGTACATTTCCGCCACGCCGGGCGCAAAAAGCACATCACAACCCTCATTTTCAAGGAGTTGAGAGTCGGCCTGAAGTGTGCGCGGGTAATTTACCAGGTCTTTGGGGTCGTTAAACTGTGTGGGATTAACAAAAATGCTCACCGCCACCACATCGTTTTCAGCCCGGGCCTGACGCACCAGCCGGCCATGGCCTTCGTGCAGGGCCCCCATAGTAGGTACAAAGCCCACGCGGTGACCTTTGGAACGTTGCCAGTCGAGCCAGCTACGCAGTGCATCGGGATGTGAAACCTGTATCAAAACTGTAATGGGCACATTTTTCGTGCCTGCAAGGCGGCGAAGCTACGGCTTTTCTTGGGGTTTCGGCTTTTAATTCTTATTTTTGTATAATCCTTCACACCAGACATTGATGAAGATTTGTTTTTCGGTCGTCTGTAAGTTGCCCGACTCTCCCTGCAAAACCTTGTCAGGCGGTAAGTTAACCGATGTTCCCGTGCATTAATCGGTAAAAACAATTCTGAAATCCGTGACACCAAACAGTTTCCTGTTTTAGACTATGAAAAAAGCCAGAGTTCTTTTCGTATCACAAGAAATCACTCCGTATCTCGATGAAACCACGATGGGTCAGATCGCCCGCCAGCTTCCTCAGGGTATTCAGGAGCGCGGTAAAGAAATACGGACATTTATGCCCCGTTACGGCTGCATAAACGAACGCCGGAATCAACTCCACGAGGTGATACGTCTCTCGGGCATGAACCTGATTATCAACGATACGGATCATCCGCTAATCATTAAGGTGGCTTCCATTCAGGCCGCGCGTATGCAGGTGTATTTTATTGATAACGACGAGTTTTTTCAGCGCAAATTTATCCTCACCGATAAAAAAGGCCAGTACTTCAACGACAACGACGAGCGCATGATTTTCTTCTGCCGCGGCGTAATTGAAACGGTGAAAAAGCTGGGCTGGGCACCTGATATTGTGCACTGCCACGGCTGGTTTACCTCGCTGATGCCTATTTATTTGAAAAAAGCGTTCCGCGACAACCCACTTTTTGCGGATACCCGCGTCGTATATTCGGTTTACGACGAAGAATTCCCTGATTCACTCCAGAAAAACTTCTCTGCCAAAATTCCGATCGACGGAATTGAGAAGGGTGACGTAGAGCAGGTGGCTAAAGCTCCGACGTTTGCCAATTTGATGAAACTGGCGATAGATTACTCGGACGCTGTAATTAAAGGAGCACCGAAAATCAATCCCGAAGTCGAAAAATATCTTAAAAAAAGCGGGAAAAATGTGCTCGAATACAAAACAGCCGAACAATATATTGATGCTTATTCCGAATTTTACGACGCGGTTTTGGCCGAAGAGCCATCACTCGTTGATTAATCGTATGACAACTACTCCTTCTTTGAATACAACAATGTTGCGGGCGCTCGTGCCCGCTGCATTGTTTATAGCAAGTCTGTTCAGCCTTTCTTCCTGTAAAAAAGAATCAGACATCGGGCTTGGTTTGCAGCCGGGCGACGAACTCCTCAACGCACAATTTACCGATACAATTACGCTCTGGACCAAAACAGAACGCGACGACTCGGTGCGTACCGATAAATCATCCGTTTGCGTAATCGGCAGCAATAACGATCCTGATTTTGGCAAAACGCAGGCCAGCCTTTACACGCAGTTTCTGATTCCGGGCAGTTTGCAAAACATCAACTTCGGCGCTGGCGCTACGCTCGACTCGATGGTGCTGATGCTGCGCTACAGTTTCGACTATTACGGCGATACCAATACGCAGCAAACCTTTGTGGTGTATCAAATGAATGAGTCGATACACAAAGACTCTTCCTATTACGAAAGCGACAGCAAAACCATCGGCTCATCGCCCGTGGGCACGGTTACCTTTACACCGCGCCCCCGCACAAACGTTGTAGTAGGCACCGACACACTGCCGGCTCACCTGCGCATAAAACTCGACCCGGGTTTTGCGGCAAGCATTTTTGCCCTCAGCGGCCAGAGTGGTCTGGCCAACAACGAGAACTGGCTGCAAAACCTCAAGGGCCTGTATATTGCCCCCAACAATCCGGGGCAACCTACCAATCAGGGGGCTTTGCTGTATTTCAGCCCGAAAGATACCCTCACGCGCCTCTCGGTCTTCTACCGCGAATCAAACAACACCGCCAAACAGTTTTCGTTTGTCATCAACGCACAAACGGCCTATTTCGGTAATTACCAGCATGACTATTCTTCGGTTACGACTACAGACATTACCACACAACTCAATACCACCACAAGCGGCCCCTGGAGTTTTACCGAAAACTACGTGCAGGCGATGGCAGGTCTTCGCACACGTATTGAGTTCCCCTTCATCACCCGCCTGTATGAAGCCAACCTCGGCTACAAAATTGCCATCAATAAAGCCGAGTTGCTGATAAATACAGATCCTGCTTACTCTGGTAATGCGAATCTTCCGCCGAATACACGCTTTTACCTCACCTCTTTTAACGACCAGGGCAAGCAGCAACTGCTCACCGATTTCCTCGTGCCCGCATCTAATTTTGATGGCAATTACGATCCTGATGCCGGCGAGTACCGCATAAACATGGCCATTTATTTCCAGCGTTTGATTAACGGCACTGAACCCAATACAGGGCTGCTGCTGAAAGAAGTACTGCCCAACAACAATGCGCGCAGAGCGGTTATCGGAAGCGGCAACCCGCTTTCGGCCAACCAGATGAAACTGCGCATTACTTATACCCGCGTTAACTAATACCGAAGAACTATGTGCGGAATTGTTGCCTACATCGGTGAGCGTGAAGCCTACCCGATTCTGATCAAAGGCCTTCAGCGCCTCGAATACCGGGGCTATGACAGTGCCGGTGTTGCATTAGTAAGCAACCGCCTTAACGTATATAAAAGCAAAGGCAAAGTAGCCGATCTGGTAGCCATTGCACAACATAATGACCGCACCGGAAGCATTGGCATTGGCCACACACGCTGGGCCACGCACGGCGAGCCTAACGATGTAAATGCGCATCCGCACTACTCAGGCTCGCGCAAAACGGTGATCATTCACAATGGTATTATCGAGAACTACGCTTCGCTGAAAGCCGAGCTGAAAAACCGTGGCCACGTTTTTGAAAGTGATACTGATACTGAGGTGCTGGTACATCTTATCGAAGACATTCAGCAGCGCGAAGGTGTGGCGCTTGATGAAGCCGTGCGCATTGCGCTGAACAACGTGGTGGGCGCCTATGCCATTGTAATTCTCAACGAAGACAATCCGAACCAGCTTATCGCTGCACGAAAAAGCTCGCCGCTGGTAATTGGTGTGGGCGCAAACGAATTGTTTGTGGCTTCTGATGCCACGCCCATTGTGGAGTACACCAAAAACGTGGTCTATCTGGATGATGAACAGATTGCTGTACTCAACCGCGATGGCAAGTATCACATCCGCACCATTCACAACAAGGAAATTACGCCCTACATACAGGAACTGCAGCTCCAGCTCGAAGCCATTGAAAAAGGCGGCTTCGATCATTTCATGCTCAAGGAAATATGGGAGCAGCCGCGTTCCATTAAAGACAGCATGCGCGGCCGCCTCAACAGCACCGAAGGCGTAGTGGCACTGGGGGGCATACGCGAATACATGAACAAGTTTGTGAATGCCGACCGTATTCTTATTGTAGGATGCGGCACTTCGTGGCATGCCGGACTTGTGGGTGAATACTTGTTTGAAGATCTTGCGCGCATTCCGGTTGAAGTGGAATATGCTTCGGAGTTCCGCTACCGTAACCCGGTAATCAGCGAGAAGGATGTGGTGATTGCCATTTCCCAGTCGGGCGAAACGGCTGATACGCTTGCGGCAATTGAGCTGGCCAAATCAAAAGGTGCCACCATTTTTGGAGTGTGCAATGTGGTTGGTTCGTCAATTGCACGCGCCACACATGCCGGCTCTTACACACACGCCGGGCCCGAAATTGGCGTGGCGTCCACCAAAGCGTTTACCGCGCAGGTAACCGTGCTTACGCTTATGGCACTTATGCTGGGCCACCGTCGCGGCACCATTACCGAAACACATTACTTCGAGCTCCTGAGCGAACTCGAAGCCATTCCGGCCAAAGTAGAGCGTATCCTGAAACTGAATGATCAGATCCGCTACCTCTCCGGCATGTTTAAGGATGCGCGCAATTTCCTCTACCTCGGCCGCAGCTACACCTTCCCGGTGGCGCTCGAAGGTGCGCTCAAGCTCAAGGAAATTTCATACATCCACGCCGAAGGCTATCCGGCCGCCGAAATGAAACACGGCCCCATTGCACTTATCGACGAGGAAATGCCTGTGGTGGTAATTGCTACAAAAGGCGCCTCGTATGAAAAAGTGGTGAGCAATATTCAGGAAGTAAAAGCGCGCAAAGGCAAAATTATTGCCGTGGTAACCGAAGGCGATGAAGCCGTAAAAGGCATGGCCGACCATGTAATTGAAATTCCGGAAACCGACGAAAAACTTGCGCCGCTTGTTACGGTTATTCCGCTGCAGCTGCTGGCCTATCACATCGCCGTAATGCGCGACTGCAACGTGGATCAGCCGCGTAACTTAGCCAAATCGGTAACGGTGGAATAATCCCCGCCATACAAATTAAAACCGCCGCGCTTACTTTCCGTAAGCGCGGCGGTTTTTTTATTCTGAATTGCGCAGGCTTACTTCACCCACATAAACACCTTATCGTTATTCTGATATTGTTTTAACCCTTCTTCATCCTGAATCAGAATCACCACAAAATCAATAAACGGCAGCACCCCAAAACATCCGCCCAGTGTGCAGAGATACACAATGGGCACCCAGGGCTTTGTGCCAAGATAAATACGGTGCAGCCCGATCATTCCGAACGGAAAGGGAAACGCCAGAATGGCGGCCACCAGTTTCACGTTATCGCGAGCGGGGGGTTGGCTCAGTTGTGGCTGTGCAGCTGAGTCGGCCGGAAGTGCTACCTGAACATACACCGAGTCTGAATCGGCAGAAAAGGTTTGCACCACGGCAATGCGGTTTTCGGCGGCATGCAGCTGCAGCACGCCGCAAAACAGAAACACAATAAACAACAGCGGTTTCATCATTACCCGCAAAGATGGGCAAAACATGGCGCGGCAGGTAAACGCGGCCACTTTCTTATTCACGCCCCGATGTGAGCAACCACAAAAAAAGCCCTGTCAGGAAAACCAGACAGGGCTTGCAAAAGCAATACTAAATTAGTTGCCGCCGAAACGGGCGTTGATTCCTACCATCGCAAAGTAGCTGGGGCCAATGGCAAGCTCGGTGTTAAAGCCGATGTTTTCGGTAAAGAAGTAACGCATACCAAACAATCCTTGCACCTTTACCGGGCTAAATCCGCCAAGTACATCAGAAACCCACCGGTCGGTGCCGATATCAGTCCTGTCGGTAGTATAGCTCCAGCGAACAGCACTCAGACGAACACCGGCATAAATATCCAGATCATCATTATCGCCAAAGTGAAAAAGCGGACGAATACCAAAATTCTGGCGCACCACCCGGTCAGTAAAGTTTCCTGTTACTAATGAATCGGTCATACCATTGAAATAATAGCTGTCATATTTCAAGGTAAGGCTCTGATACGTGTATCCTACACCAATACTGAAACGGTCAGACAGGCCATAGTCATACGCGCCGATCAGAACAGGAGTGCGGGTTGAACTAATGTCGGTTGTTGCGTCGAGCGATCGTTCAATTACACTGAATAGAAGACCTGTCAAGCTAAATCCAACGCCTCCGGTAATTACGCTTTGTCCCTGATATTTTTGTGCAGCCGCCTTATTGGGCATGGCTACGCCAATAATCATAAGTATGGCAGCGGCAAGAATGATTTTTCTCTTGTTCATAGATAGCGGGTGTTTGGTAGGTTGAGTTTGCAATATAGTGCTTATTTGGCTGCTTGCAAACGGCGTGCCACTTCGTCCCAGTTTACCACATTCCAGAAGGCAGCTACATAATCGGGGCGGCGGTTCTGGTAGTGGAGGTAGTAGGCATGCTCCCACACATCGAGGCCGAGAATGGGTGTGCCTTTTACTTCGGCAATATCCATAAGCGGATTATCCTGATTGGGGGTTGAGGTGATGGCGAGTTTGCCGTCGGCACCTACAATAAGCCATGCCCAGCCAGAACCGAAGCGTGTAGCCGCAGCCTGCGCAAACTGCGTTTTGAAATTATCCAGCGAACCGAAAGCAGCATCAATTGCTGCGGCGAGGTCGCCCGAGGGAGCGCCGCCTTTGCCGGGGCCCATTACTGTCCAGAAAAGCGAGTGGTTGTAGTGCCCGCCGCCGTTGTTGCGCACTGCTGCAGGATACTGTGAAATGTTTTTGCAAATATCTTCAATCTTCATGTTTTCGGCAGGAGTGCCGGCCACTGCGTTGTTGAGGTTAGTTACGTAAGCCTGGTGGTGCTTGCCGTGGTGAATTTGCATGGTGAGGGTATCTACATGGGGTTCGAGCGCGTTGTGCTCGTAAGGAAGTGCAGGTAATTCAAATGCCATAGTAAGTTGTGTTTGTGGTTTATGCGGGCAATACGGTTGCCCTTGTACATACAAAGGTAAGAATTGAAGATATGCGCACTCCGGTTTCGGGGTGGATTAGTATTTTCTTAATTTCGCTTCACTAAAACAGCCATCCAAATGAAAAAACTTCTTGCCTTTGCCATCCCCGCCTTATTCGTACTCTCATTCACCTCCTGCGGTCCGTCTGAAGCGGAAGAGAAGCAGGAAAAAGATTCGGTGAGCAAAGACATGCGTTCTGCGGAAGACCGTATGATTGACTCGATGAATAAAGCGGATTCGCTTGCTCAGGTGGCCGCCAAAGCCGATTCTGCCCGTAAGGCCGATTCTGCCAAAGCAGCCGGTGAGAAGAAAAAATAATCATCACGCATTGAAATAAAGCGCGCGGAACCGTTTCGGATTCCGCGCTTTGCTTTTTACTATATCTGATTATTTAAACGCGTTGAGCGCCGCTTCAATTACCGGGTCGGCCTCGTTCCAGACCGGGTAGAAGGCTTCGTCGTTCCAGACCGCGCGGCCGATGTAGCTTTTGATGTAGCGGTGAAACTGCACTTTTACGCGTTGTTCTTCGGCCGCATCGCGTGTAGCTTTGGTGGTGGCAAAAAACGCATCTGCAATGGCGGGTGTAACCACAAACGATTTTACAAATTCATCTCGGCCGGTTTTCTTTAGTTCGGCTTTGTGTGCAGTGGCATATTCGAGCGCGAAAAGTGTGAAGAGGTTGTCGAACACCATTTCCGTGAGCCAGAGCGAGCGTTTGGCGGTGTCTATCGGCACAAACACATCGGGCATAATGCCGCCGCCGCCATATACAATTTTGCCACCGGGTGTTTTGAATTTGAGCGAGTCGGCAAAGCGAATGCTGTCGGCGCTGAGTAGTTCACCGTTGCGGAAGCGGTTGTTATCGTCGGCGGCGTAGCCTTCTTCATCGCCTTCGGTATAGGGCTTTTGGATGCAACGGCCGGTGGGTGTGTAGTAGCGCGCAATAGTGAGGCGGAAGCCCGATCCATCGGCCAGCGTTTGCGGTTGTTGCACGAGTCCTTTGCCGAAGCTGCGGCGGCCGATAACCGTGCCGCGGTCGTTGTCCTGAATGGCGCCGGCCACCACTTCGCTGGCCGAGGCCGAATGCTGGTCGATGAGTATGGCAAGCGGCATTTGTTCGAGTGTGCCCTGAGCGGTGGCTTTATAATCGTGGCGGCCATCGGTGCGGCCTTTGGTATATACAATCATTTTGCCGTTGCCGAGGAATTCGTCGCAGATTTCTACGGCCGCGTGCAAAAATCCGCCGCCGTTGCCGCGCAGGTCAAGCACCATGCGTTTCATGCCGCGTTGTTTAAGCTGCGATGCGGCGGCCACAAGTTCTTCGCGGCTTTTGTCGGCAAAACGCAGCAGGCGTATGTAGCCGGTTTGTGCATCAAGCATGTAGGCCACATCCACACTGCGAATGGGAATGCTGCCGCGTGTAACATTGTAGGCCAGCAGGCCCGGTGCACCACGGCGCACAAGTTCTATTTTAACGGTAGATCCCGCCGCGCCGCGCAGGAGTTTGCGTATGTTGCTGTCTTTCACGCCGGCGGGGCCGGTTAGTGAGCCGCCGCTGGCACGCACCAGCCGGTCGCCCGCCTGCAGGCCTGCTTTTTCCGACGGGCCGCCGGGCACCACAGCCACTACGGTAAGCGAATCGCGCAGAATGTTGTACTCAATACCAATGCCTTCAAACTTGCCTTCGAGCGGCTCATTCAGCGCACGCATTTCCTCGGCCGACTCATATCCTGAATGCGGATCGAGCTGCGAGAGCAACGCCTCCACTGTCATATCGGCCAGACGGTTTGCATCCACCGTATCCACATAATGCGCATCCACAAAATCGAGCACCGCACGCACTTTATTCATCGGCCCCGGCGAAGAAGTATAGCTTCCGCCCGAACCGAGTTTTACACCAAGCAGCAGCCCGAGGGCAAGCATAACCCCGCAAAGCAGCGGAAGCAGAATTACAATTCTTCGCATGAATCAGGGTTGAGGGGTGACGTTGAGTTCACTGTAATGCAATACTTCCACGCCGAATTTGCGCAGAAAATCAACGCCTTCGTCGCTGGCTATACCTTTATACTGCGCATAGGATTCTTTATACACCACACGTTTAATACCGGTGGTGTAAATAATGCGTGCGCAGGCAATGCAGGGCGAAAGCGTAACATACAACGTACAGCCTTCGATGGGTACGTTATTTTTTGCCGCATATAAAATGGCGTTCTGCTCGGCATGCAGCGCCAGCGAACAGCTTCCTTTACTGTCGCGCGGGCAACCTTCCTGAGGCCATTCCACATCGCAGTTGTGCGTACCCGCAGGCGGACCGTTGTATCCAAGCGAAATAATGCGTGTGTCTTTGGTGAGCACAGCACCTACTTTAGCCTTTACACAGTGTGATCGCAGCGCCAGATTGGCTGCCAGATCCATATATATTTCATCAAACGACGGACGATGCATAGTTGAAGATATTCTTCAAATATACAAAGAGCGCGCGGCTCATGGATAAACCACATGACGGGTTAACCAATTAACACAGAATATTCGAGCAGATACATTGGTCTGGGGCGAAAATGAATAAGGGGGAAAAAGCACATCACATCATGAAACCACTTCAGCTTCTGCCGAAATTTTTCAGCTGTTGTTAAGCGTCTTATAAAATTCGGTTTTGATGTTTATGATGAGCAGATTTTTTCTCAGAGGCACTAATTCACAACCAGTTTTTTTGTGATGCGGAATCCGTTTTCATCAATCACTGTAACCAAATACATTCCCGGTGTTTTATGCTCAATTTCCCACACTGATGTACCTGACTTCACTATACCTACAGCCTGTCCGGCAAGGTTTGCGGCTTCAACACGCAGCAAGGGGTGAGTTGAAACGACTGTAAAAATTCCGTTGCCGGGATTAGGTACAAGGTTTATTTCAGGATGCTGATTGTGCGTGTGCATGCTCAGTGAAAGGCAACCGTTATTAAGCAGGTAGCTTGATTTTTCAGCAGATTGTGTAAGCAGGCCGTAGCCCGGATTGTAAATCAGATCCGTGCCGTAGGCTGTGAGGTTAGCGAAATTTCCGTTGGTTGACATTTGCCGGGCGGCACAGCCATCGTTGTTCCAGCTCCAGGCCATCCAGCCGATCTGGTGTTGCCTGCAAATACGCAGCAAAGGCTGGTAGTTGAGTGTGTACTGGCACATCTGCTGATCATCCTGCAGGTTGGCAATTTCGCCAAATACAAACGGGATATTTTGCGCAAGTGCATTGTTAACCTTATTCTGCATTTGCAGCGAATCGTTGTTGGCATAGGCATACCAGTAAGCGTGTGCGCTGAAGATGAGGTTCGATTGCGGATCGGCGGCAATGAGCGCGGGGCCTGTGGCGGCAAGCACATCAAGGTTGGTGCCGCAATCAGGGCCGTCAATCATTATGGGCACATTGATGCCTGCATTGCGCAGTGTGGTTACAATGCTGCTGTAGGTGTTTTGAAATGTATTCTGTGCCGCCTGCGGATTGGCGGTCCAGTTCACGTACAAGGCTTCGTTGGCCACGTTTACAATAATGCTGTGCTGATATTGCGTAATGAGTGCAAGCACGGCAGGCTGCGTAAACCAGCTGGCCAGTGTAGTCAATGCCTGCACGTTATTCTGGCAGGTTTGATCGTGCAGTTCAATAATGGGAATCATATCAAAGCGTACGCAGGCCGCAAGCGCACTGTCTAAATTCACTAAGTTGTTGTAAGTGGCCTGCGGTGTGGGGCCGTCGGGGGTATTCACATACCACGGTAAACGCACGCAGTTGGCTCCTGTTTGTGCAAGCTGGTTAATTTGCAACTGCGCCGGCGACCAGCCCCAGTTGTAGGGTGCATAATTTATTCCTTTAAGCAGCAATGTATCGCCACACGGACCAATTATCCATCGGCCCGAGGTGGTGATGTGCGTGGATGTTTGTGCCTGAACAAGCTGCATCGAAAAAATCAGCAGCAGGAAAAACATGCTGAATTTGATAGGCTGGCCTGCTGCTGATTTTTTGCGTATTCCGTTATTCATAGTTTGTAAGATAAAAATTTACTGTTTAATGAATTTCATCGTTGAGTGATCTGCTGCGAATGAGATGAAGTAAAAACCCGGCGCCAATTCATTCAACTCAACTTCTCCGTTTGCTGAGGGCATCACACCTGTTTTTACCACTTCGCCAAGTGCATTCACTACCTGATACGCACCAATGGCATCCACGCCTTGCGCTGCAACACGAAGCGTGCCGGAAACAGGATTCGGGTAAAGCTGATAGTTGCGCTGCGAAACAGCTGCCGGCTCTTTTTGGCCAACGGTTAAACCGTTTACAATGCGCCATACATTGTTTGTAGAAATGCCGCACATGTACCAGAGCGCATTATTATAAACCGTGGTTGACTGCGCATGCCGCGTTCCGGCGGGCCAGTTTCCGGTCGTGCTTTTGAGTTCGTGCCAGGTAATTCCATCAGAAGAATACCATACATCATTCATTTCCGAACCCTGAAGCATACCGGCCATAAGCCATATCTTATTATCAAACCACGCCACAGTGTGCCAGTTACGCCCACCCCATGGAGCCGATTCGTTTACCAATATCCAGTTAATTCCATCGCTCGTTTTCCACACTTCGTTGTACGAACGCCTGTCGCCCTCATTCGATCCGCCCAGCATCCAGATCTGTCCCTGATCGTCAACGCACGAATTAACCTGCATCCCTCTTCCGCTCCACGGCGCATTGGGCAGCTGGGTCCAGCTTGCACCATCGGTGCTTTTCCATACTTCGTTTGTGCCACCCACGCTGCACACTTCACCGCCAAACATAAAAATGGCGGAGTCGGTAATGGCGTAGTTGGCGTTGTTCCGGTTGCTGTATCCGGGAATGGCGTTTACCTGTTCAACCCAGTTTGTGCCATCAGTGCTTTTCCACACATCGGTAAGGCAGCCCGATTGCGGATCGCCGCCAATTACCCACATCGCAGTGTCGTTACTGAGCCAGCCGCCGCAATGACGTGCCGGCCAGTCGGCAGTGGTTACATACGTCCAGGTCAGTCCGTCGGTTGATGTCCATACTTCACTGTGTGTACTCAGCGGCGGATGATAGGGCGGATCCCAGCCACCAAGCAGCCACATCTGGTTGTTGCAGGTGAGCAAACCCGCGCCGTCTTTACTGTTAAATGGCAACGTGGGTGTTACTTCCTGCCAGTCGTATTCGCTGATCAGAAATGTGCCGGATGATAAACGTATCGAAGAATCAGCCACATCGGTCACACGAATTTCTATTTCGGTGCCGGGTGAATAGCCAAGCGACATGTAAAAAGCATTTTCATACGCCATTTGCGAATGGGGCAGCCACGTCTGCCATGCACCATTGTTGAGGCGGTATTCCACCAGCACAGAATCGCTCAGCACACTGTCGTTATACATCCATTCTACCAACAACACTGAACCGGGCACAAACGCATCCGTAGGTTTTGGTGCTTTAAAAATAAGCGGCTGATCTTCATGCCAGAGCTGCGTTATTTCGGCATCGTTTAAACAGCGGTCGTAAAGGCGCATATCATCAATTGCACCTTTAAACTTGTAGGGAGCCGCACTGAATATCAATGCAACCGCATCGCCAAGCGGCCCGCTGTAATGATTATTCGCACTCAGCCAAACTGTTGTGCCGTTGCGGTAAATGCGCATCGTATCGGCATTGCGGGTAAATGCAAAATGACACCATTCGCCTTTCAGATAAGGACCAGGTGACCCCTCGGCCACTACCGACGAGTCTGTTATATAACCTGCACCATTCCAGTATGTAAATGTCTGAAACCAGGTTTGCTTAAGAAATTCGAGAAAAAACGGATTATGGCTGTTCAGCTGTATTTCAAAATTATCGATGGTGTCATCAGGCGCTTGTTTCGACGAAAACAAATTCATGATTTGAGGGGAATTTGTTTTGTACCAGAGCGAAATGGTAAAATCGGCCTGTACAGGTGCAAATTGCGGAACAGGAAGCACGAGTGAGTCGGCTACTCCGTCGAACAGAAAGGCATTGCCCGGAACACCAAAGCGATCGGAGGTAAAGCTTCCGCTGTAAGATGTGATATCATTGGCATTGCCTGATTGGTCGTATATATTACCGTTGAAATTGTAGTGCGCCTGAAGGTTGACAAGCGGAAGCTGCGCGGAAGCCATTAGAGGAAAACCGAGCAGTGCAAATAACATTTTTGTTGTTCTGTTCATGTGTAGGTGGGTTTATGAACGGCCGCCGGGCTTGCGGATTTATATAGTGTTAACTTACCCGGCAAAGTTGGGGCTTACTTATAGATTACGCCACCACATGATGATGTGATTTTCTGTTTGCCGGATGTGGTTAGCTTTGCAGGAGTACCATGCCGAAATGTTTCCGCTTTCTTTTCGCACTCTTGTTGCTGCCTGCGCTGAAAAGCCTTGCACAGTCGCCCGCAGGGTTTCTGTTTACGCAACCTGTTTTTCAGAACTATACCATGAAAAACGGACTTGCCTCAAACTATTGCTATGATGTGGTGCAAGACAACCGTGGCCGGATCTGGATTGCCACACTGAACGGACTTTCGCGGTTTAACGGCACATTCTGGCAGAGCTATCAGCAACAGAGCGTAAATCCCAAACACCGCATTCCCGCCAACTGGGTGGTGGATATTTCGGGCGATAAAAGCGGGAATATTTATGTGAATACCGACCGCGGGTTTTGTATGGTAGATGTGGCCCGCGATTCAGTGGTGAACTTTAATCAGCGTAAGGCAGGCTGGGGTAAAATTTGTGCCGACAAAACCAACCGGCTGTTTGTGTCTTCGTGGACAGGCATAGATCAGTATGAAGCAAACGGCAGTACTCTTACTGCAAAACCAGCGCTGCCGGGCACTTCGGGCAATTCCATCACACAATTATTCTGCGATAATTCAAATACCATCTGGGCCTGCCCCGAAGACAATCCTTCGCTCATCAGTTATTCTGTTTCAACCGGTCAGCTGAATTACAATAAACAGCTTTATCTCCGTGGCACAAAAGTAGTGGTGCATTCAGTTTGTGAGCTTGACGATGAGTGGCTGATTCTATGCACGAAAACACACGGGCTTGTTGAATATTCCCGCAAAACAGGTATGCTGCTTCCGCTCGATGCAGGTGTATATAATTCGCAGGCCTTTCTCTGCGCAGCTGTATATACACTTGGGCGCGAAACTTTTATTGTGGCCGGCACACTCGATGCCGGGCTTGTAATCATTAGCCTGCAAACCGGCCAAACCTACAACTGCCGTGCAGATCTGAATAACCCGCAAAGTCTTTGCGGTAATCAGATAAACAATATTACACCCGATAATAACGGCGGGTTATGGATAGCCACCAGTCAGGGGCTTTCGTATTTCCACCACAGTCTGCAGCAAAACAAACTGCTGTACTTCTACAATATTCCCGGCTACCCCGACAGGGCACAACTGAATACAGCCGCATTCGCCGGCCGCGATTCGTTGTTGCTTGGCACCGATAGAAACGGACTGTTCTTGTGTACAAACAATTTCCGCCGCATGCAGCAGATACCGCTCGGCCACATCGACAGTGCAGGCATACATGCTATCGCAAAACTTAACGCACACACGTGGCTCATTGCCTCCTCATCAGGCCTTTACAGCCTTTCGGCAGATAACCTTAAAAAAGCAACTGCCATAACCCTCTGCCCCGAAATGCGGCTTTCGTTGCTCAATGTGTGTGTGCTCAGCGATTCGCTTGCGGCCATTTGCACACACACCGGCGCAGTGGTCTGGAACTACCACACCAATGCCATTTTGCTCAATGAGCCACGTAATGCGCCGGCTGCCATAACAAAAGATGCATTGCTGCAAGGCAATGTAATATGGTTGCTCCGCTTTTTTAACGGACCCGATTGTGTGAACCTCACCACACGAAAAAAAACAAGCGCCACACCGCCGCACATGCAGCCGCTTGCCATTGATTATCACGCTATCATTGCATGTAATAATGATGTAGTGGTGAGTTCAACCTATGGTATGACGCGTTATCATAACGGAAACACCCAGAATTACAAGCAATACAACAGTACAAACGGACTTGATGGCGATGTGGTGGAACAGCTGCTTACGGGATTTTCGGGGATGGAAATTGTGTACAACACACGCGCCGGTTTATACCTGTTTGATTTGAAAACCGAAAAAGCAACTCGTATTACACAATATGAAAACTATAATCAGAAATGGTATAACCAGCTTTCCTTTGTAAACGGCGGCTTTGTATTATGCACGGTTGGCGATCACTTATTGATGAGTAATTATCCGCAAATCACATTTTCACCTGAAAATTACTTACCCGTCATCACCGAAAGAATCCTGATCAACGATCAGCTCTTTACGCCCGGCGATTATCGTTTTTCGCTCAGGCACAACCAAAATAACATTGCATTTCATCTTGCATTACCCATTTATCCACATGCCGATAAGCATTTTTTCCGTTACCGGATTATACCTGGCGATACAAGTTGGAAAATAAGTACAGACGGACAAATCCGTTTTTTTAACCTTGCTCCAAACCAGTACAAGCTTGCTATACAAGCTTATTCGGGGGCGGGGCAGCTATCCGATATATTGCATTATACCATTAACATAAGTTTGCCCTTTTACAACACCCTTTGGTTTTATCTTCTGCTCATGCTGCTTACCGTGAGCGGTGTGCTGGTGTTTTATTATTACAGACAACGGCAACGCGAGCAAATCAGTACTATCCGCAACCAGATCTCGCGCGATTTGCATGACGAACTGGGAGCCAATGTAAGCAGCATTCACATTATGGCACGTATGCTTTCGCAGCAGGGCGGCTCGGAAAAAATACGGCCTATGCTCGATAAAATTTCGGAGTATTCGGTGCAGGTAAGCAATACCATTAATGATATTATCTGGAACGTGAACCCGAAATTTGATTCGGTGGCCGAATTATTTCAGAAAATGACACGCTATGCCGCCGAGTCTCTTGAAGCAACCGGAATAAGCTACACCATTGAACAACCCGACTCCATTCCAACCATAGCCCTCAACAGCAAAATCAAATACAATTTCTTCCTCGTTTTCAAAGAAGCCGTAAACAACGCCGCAAAATATTCAAACGCCGAAGATGTTCGCATTCGTTTTAACTGCTCTTCGCGTGCGCTCCATTTCGATATTTCAGACAATGGCGTGGGAATTACGGATGCACAGCGCACAAAAGGAAACGGCCTTGGAAATATGGCCGCACGTGCAGCGGACATTCAGGCTGTGTTCAAAATTGATACAGCACCGGGGAAAGGCACCTTCATTTCGCTTACTGTAAAATACTGACACGTGATTAAAATTATTCTTTTCGAGGATCGTCCAAACCTGCGCGAGTCGCTGCAACTGATGCTGGCTGCCAATGCCGATTTTGAGCTGGTCGAAATGCACCCCAATTGCCGCGATGCTGTTCCGGTAGTGATGCGCGTAGAGCCCGACGTGGTGCTCATGGATATTGACATGCCCGAGGTGGACGGCATTACCGGCGTGCGAATGATTAAAGAAGCACGCCCCGAAACACAGATTGTAATGCTAACGGTATTTGAAGACGATGCAAAAATTTTTGATGCCATAAAGGCGGGCGCTGATGGTTATCTGCTTAAAAAAGATATTCCCTCGCAGCTTTTTGATGCTATTTACAACGCTACCTCGGGCGGCTCATCAATCAGTCCGGGGGTGGCCACAAAAGTATTGCAGGCATTCAGAGCACCGGCGCCCGGGCCTTCTAATTTCAATCTGAGCAAGCGCGAGCTTGAGGTGCTTGAACTGCTGGTAAAAGGCCACACCTACAAACGCATTGCCGCTGATACGTTTGTATCGATTGATACCGTGCGTTCGCATATCAAAAATATTTACCTTAAACTTCAGGTAAACTCAGCCACCGAAGCCGTGGCAAAAGCTCTTCAGCAAAAACTCGTGATCTGAAAAATGCCTTACGACTATCAAAATACGATCAATGCCTTTCATGTGCTGGCCAAACAATGGCAAGACAGTTACATGGATCTTGATTTGTATGATGATACGTATGATGCCTTTTGTGCACTTTGTGAAAAACCTGAAAATGCTTTGTTTGAAATTGGTTGCGGGCCGGGAAATATAGCCCGTTATATCCTGCAGCACTATTCGCGTTTTCGCATTTACGGTATCGATGCGGCTCCGGCTATGGTAGAACTGGCCAGAGAAAACAATCCTGCTGCACGTTTTGAGGTAATGGATTGTAGCCAGATAAGCACATTACCCGGCCCGTTTGACGGGGTGATCTGCGGCTTTTGCCTGCCCTACCTCGCCCGCCCCGATGCCGAAAAGCTGATACAGGATGTTTCAGGCCTGCTTGCTTCAAACGGTGCGTTTTACCTCAGTACTATTGAAGACGATTACGCCCGCTCACAGCTGCAAACCAGCAGCAACGGACAACACAGCACCTGGCAGTTCTATTATCGCGAAACGGATTTGCTGGATATGCTCAGTCAAAACAACTTTATGGTGACACACACATTCCGCAAAGTGCTGCAAAAACCTGATGGCCGCACCGAAACAGGACTCATTCTGATTGCGCGAAAGAAATAAACTGTTGTTTTCCCAACCTGTTACTGAAGTATGCGTGTGGTTGCCGAGTTTTTCTCATCGGTAATGCGCACGAGATACACACCTGTTGCATATTGAAAAGGCAGTTGTAAAAAACCGCTTTCGCCGTTTGCTGTTGCTTCGCCCAGCCGCATGCCGTTTACCGAAAATACCTGCGCGGTTACATTGCCCTGCGCACCACTCCAGCCTACAAGCAGCTGCCCGCCTGCTATTACAGCCGTGTTTACCGCCAACTGTTTGCCGGCACAGTCGCTTGTATTGATTACCACGGTGGGACTTAATTCGTATGCCCCGTTGTAATCAAGCTGCCGCAGGCGGTAGTAGATCATGCCCGCGGGCGGAGCTGCATCGGTAAAGGTATAGGTATGCGGCATGCTGGTGGTGCCGTGACCGTTTACAAAGCTGAGTGGCAAAAACTCATTCCCGTTTTCCGAGCGCAGTATTTCAAAACCCTGATTGTTTTCTTCGCTTGCTGTTGTCCAGCTTAACTGTACCTGTGCGCTGTTGCAGGCAGCAGTAAACGAAAGCCATTCAACGGGCAGCGGCGTGGGCGGCAGCGTGGCAAGTGTAAACGGACTAAAGCTGGTAACCGCTGCCGCAGAAACAACCGTGCCCGCAGCTGTTGTGCCGGTTGTGCCGCCATTGCCATGATCCTGCCACATAGCCCCGTCGAAACGGGCCACCAGCATATCGCTAAGCGTGGTTACATTGCAACTGGCTGCATCCCAGCTCAGCCTTACCGTGGCGCTGGTGGTCGTGCCGGGCGCACGGTCGATAACCCAGTATTCGCAGCTGCTTATGGCGTCTATTGTGGGTGCCAGCACATTGTTGAATGTGGTTTGCGGATTGGCCGGGAAATATTCGGCTGTAAAATATTCGGGCACACCAACTGTTAAATTATCCACGGCAAAAGAAGGGTCGGTACCTGCACCATCATCGTTATTCACCCACCTGAAACCAATTTTCACATTGGGATTATTGTTTGCCGAAACGGGCAGCGCCACGGAATAGGCTGTCCATGTGCCCTGCACGCCACAAAGTGCGGTTTTTGGCATATCAGCAAGCTGCGCCCATGCACTGCCGTCGAAATACCAGAGCGTGGCATTATCAATAGTGCCCGAACCGTTTTCGATGTAGGTAAACGAAACTGACGGGCCGATTATGCCGGTGCAGTTTATTGTTGGCGACTCAATACGCCGATCGGTGGTTGGGCAGCCCAGCAAGCCACAAAAGCCCCCCGAAAAATAAGCCGCGCCAATGTCGCCAAAAATGGTGGCATTGGAGCCGATGTGCATGGAGGCAAGCGTAGCCGTAGATGAAGCAGCAACGCAGCCCGTGCCACAGCCTCCGGCCGTGTAGCCGTTTTCGGCGCAGCTTACGTACCACGGATTCGGGTCGCTGCCTTCGGTACCGGTAATGGTTTCCGTCCAGGCGCCGTTTGCTCCCAAGTATGCCGAGCCGAAACAGTTGGCCGTGCAGCCGTTGTTGAATGTTTCGGTCCACAAGGTGGGCGTAAATGCACCGGTTTCGGCGGGGCGATAGCTGCTGCCTTTTCCGATGGGAAACGTAAAGGCCGCGGTGCCCAGATAGCGCACCGGCCCGCTTACAAAGCTGGTGTTTGAGGCTCCGCTCACGGAGCAGGTGGCCGCACAAATGAATAAGTTGGCCGAGCTTGAAACCACAATACCGGATGTAAATGTGGCCGAATTGTCAACCGTAATGCTGCGGTTGAGTGTAAGGCTTCCGCCCGCTTTGTTAATTACAAATGCAAAAATGCCTAAAGCGCCGGTTCCACCCGCTGTTTGTGCATTGCCGCCCGAAAACACAAGCTGTCTGGCATCGGCCGCATCATAATTCATAGAGCCGTTGGCGAGCAAATTGCCCTGTATTTCAATACCGGTGCCATAGTTGCGGAAATTGCAGCCGGTGCGGATGGTCATGTTTCCCTGAACGAGAACTGGAGAGCCAAATGTATTGGAGGTGAGAAAATCGACCGTGTTGGTGCCACTACCGCCGATATCGATGTTGCCTTTAATGGTTGCGTGAGCCAGTGTGCCGGTAAATGATGAGCCGGCCGGGGTTATCCAGTTTGCAGCGGTGTTGTTTTCAATGGTCAGGTTTGGGTAAACCGAACCGGTTGCGGGTGCAGTGGTGGAAAGTGCGGGGTTTTGTGTGCCGGTTTTGCGCAAAATCCAGTTTGCGGTGGCCGGAATGGTGGCAATGCCTCCCTGATAGGCATTTTGCCAGTTGTTTGAAGAGGATGCGGTGGTTTTGATGAGTGTGCCCGCCGCTCCCATTTGCCATGTCCCGGTAAACGTTACACTTGCCGTGGAAAGATCGCCAAAAGTGCCGTTAATGGTGAGATCAACACCTGTGCCGTTGGCAATGGCAAGCGCAATGGCCGCAGCGGTGTTGAGTGTGCCGCCCGCATCAACCGTAGTCTGGTCGATACCGCCGGATATGGCTGCGGTGATGGTTACAGTATGACCTGTGCGGATGTTTATGGCCTGCGCGTTGGTGGCGGTGGGCGCTACCGTAGCGGCCACCCAGGCTGTGCCGTTGAACGTTTCCCACGTGGCCAATGTACTCCAGTTGCCCGTAGCCGCCGAACGGTAGTCGCCGGTGGTTTGTGCAAGTACAACATGTGTACAGAGCAAGGCAAAAAGAACAAGCCGTTTTTTCATGGGTAAAAGCAGCACAATGGAGTAATGTGAATTTACGCCGAATACAAACACTGCTTACCCCGGCAGCCTTAAATCCGCTTCCCCGTTTGCAAACGAATATCAGCCGTAAAACGCTGCATCTAAAGCAAATGTGTTTAGGTATTTTGGCATGGCAGCCCGCATAAACACACATCCGCACAAAACTTCACTCACAAAAAAAGCGACCCGTACGGAGTCGCTTTTTATAGTGAGGTGCGGGTGTATTACTGACGTACAAACTTCGACGTGCAAAGAATAGCACCTTCTTCGCTGCGCACCTGGCAGTAATAAACACCGCTGCTCAGCTGATCGGCAGGAAGTTGCACGAGGTTGCTGTTTACGCCGCCAATAACGGTTACTTCGCGGCCATTCATATCGTAAATATGTACGCTGGCGTTTTGAACCTGCGCGGGAGCCGTAATCATAAGCTGTGCCTGATCGCCGGCCGGATTAGGCATTACCTGCACTGACCATTCGGGGCTTGTGCTGAGTATTTCCGACTCGCCGGTGGGGCCTGCACAATACTCCAGAATACCATTCCACACGCGGGGGGTGAAAAGGCCGCCAAAAGGCCAGGTCATGCCTTTACCTTCTTTAATGGAAAGGTCAGCGTTTGAACTGAATACGGCACCTTCTGTGGTTCCGTCCGTGTAGTTGAGATCAGCACCGGTGCCGTTTCCTGTGGTGTAAAAAGCAATGGTACTTCCCGCCGGTGCATAAATGTCCATGTCGATGGGAATAAGTGTGGGCTGATCGAAGCCGGCAGAGGTAACATACGCGCTGTCGATTAAAATCCAGCCAGCGGGTGAACTTTCAAAGCCTACGTAGCTGCCTGTGCGGTAATAAATATGCCACCAGCCGGTGTTATTTACATTGCAGTACATACGACGAAGGGTAAGATCAGCCGCGCCGATGGTTACATCAAACATGTTGCCGTCGTTGCCGTTGTTGCTGGTGAGCGTGGTGGTATCGCTGAAACAGCTCGGAATGGTGGTTAAATCGCAGTAGTTGATGTTTACGTTGGGAATGCGGGGGGTGAATGTGCCGCCAAAAGGAAAGTCGATACCGGTGCCTTCTTTGATCTGTATAAAACCGTCCTGGCTAAATACATTACCTACAGACGAGCCGTTGGTGTAGTCCACTGCAAGCGGACCATTATCGCCGGTCACATAAAAAGCAATGGTGTTTCCGGCTGTTACCACCTGATTGATGTAAATAGGCAGATGCACAAATCCGCTGGCCGCAAAAGCAACGTGCGCCGAATCGAGGAAGGTCCATGCGCCGCTGTTCGCTTCGCTGCCCACATGTGTACCTGATTTATAGAAAATGGCCATATTGCCGGTGCCGCTGCCATCTAACGCTACATCAATGTAGGTAATGCGCACATTCTGCACTGCCGTTACGTCGAACATGATACCATCGTTGCCATTGCCAGCGGCAAGCGTGGTGCCGGTAGTATCACAACTGAAAATTGCAGTCTGAATGCTGTTGTTCTGGCTGGTGGCTGGCTGCGATGCGGCGTGCAGACGACCGTCGTCGGTTTGTTGTGCTGAAAGACTTACTCCGGCAAAAAGAGCAAGCAGGGTGTAGATTTTTTTCATGGTTTTGATTTAGGGTAATCGTTTAGCTGCAAATTTAGCCCAATCTAATGGTCTGCCCAGATAAAACTTTCGTTCAGGCAGCTATCAATACCATTATTTTGTGATAATTTTTTTATTCTCTTTCCTGACAAAGTTCAATAAGTACACCGTTTGTGCCTTTGGGGTGCAGGAAACAAACCCACTTGTTATCAGCGCCCGGTTTAGGTTCTTCGTTCAGCAACTGAAAGCCTTCGGCCTGCAGGCGTCGCATTTCGGCGCGGATATCATCAACGGCAAAAGCGATGTGGTGAATACCTTCGCCTTTTTTTTCGATAAATTTTGCAATCGGACTGTCGGCACGTGTCGCTTCAAGGAGCTCGATTTTACTTTCGCCCATCTGAAAAAACGAAGTCGTTACACCTTCTGTTTCTACACTTTCGTGTTTGTAGGGCGCAGCGCCAAAGAGGCGTTGAAAGAGGTTGTCGGATTCGGCAAGACTCTTTACGGCAATTCCGATATGTTCAATTTTGTTCATGGCTTGTGTGATATGTAAAACGCCTTCCCGGTTTGCGGAAAGGCGTTTTGTAGATGTGTTGTGACACCGAATTATTTCTTGAAGAACTGGCCTTGTTTGTTGTCGTAATTCAGGAAGTAACCTCCTTTGGGAAGTGAGGAAACATCAATCTTGCTGCCAAAACCTTTCTTCACAATAACACCGTACTGATCGAAAATTTCGTACATGGTTTCGCCACCATCAAATACAATTTCCTTATCGGTTTTGGTGGGATAGAATGTGATCTCCTTGCGGGTTGACATGAAGGTAACCGACTTGGAAATACGGGGCTGATTGGTGTAGTCAACCTGCTTAACGCGGAATTTGTTTTCGCCTGAGTGGGGGGTTACTTTAAAGGTATAGGTATTGTTGCCGGGGGTTCCCACGCCGTCAATCTCACCAATTTTTACCCATTTGTTCCAGCGATACTGTTCAACCACAAAAGTAAGTTTCCCCTGTTCGCCTTTGGTTACCCATTTCAGCACTTCGTCTGAGGTTACCTGCATGTCCACAATCTCATACGTACTTTTTGAGCGGAGGACTTCAGGATTGAGTACTTTGGGTTTACAGTCGTCTTTATGGAAAATTTTAATGGAAACTGCATCGCCGGGTTTGAGACTGTGGTTACGCAGATCTATTTCAAAAGCGTTAGAGCCGATTTCGTCTGTAGTTACATTATCGTTTACACGCACTTCATACACGCAAAAACCAACGCCATTGCTGGCAAACGGGTTTTGTACATAAACATTTTTGCCCTGATAGGTACCTTCAAGCAGGATCATGGCCTGACTATAGCCTGTAAGGCTCATCAGGAAGACGAAGCAAAGGGCAAGCAGTACACGGGTTTTCATTGCAGCAACAGCCATAATGCAGGGGGCTCAGCTTTTCAGGTATTGGTGGGCAATATTACTACGTTATGGCACAACTTCAAAATAAAACCCGAATATTTTTAGACAAACCCTAATATTTCTTCGTCACGTATATCCGCAAAAACCCTGATTTTTGCTTTTTTAAGCCAGAATGCCTCTGCAAACTCAAATGCTGACCTTGTTTAAAGGCAAGATGTATCTGGCACGGAATGAGGCCGAAACAAAAACTTCTTGCAAAAATTATCCGCGATGAAGCCGAATTCCTATCTTTCGACCTGGAATCCAAAGGGAATTAAAAAATATCCGGTTTTGCGGGTTTCGTTGCGTTTTCATCCATTACCTGACCTTTTTCTTGACAGGGTATGGTGTTTAAGGCATACGGCCCGGAAAATATCTGGTACCAGCCTCCCTTAGATTCCATATTGACCTGTTAAACTGCTACTTATTTACCTATGAGATCTTTCTTATGGTTGGCAACTGTTGCCGTGTTTGCCGTATCGTGTTCCGGCGATTCCTCGTCCAAAAAAACAACCGAGGCCAAAGGCGGCCGGTTTTATGGTGGCGTGCTTCGCTTTAATGAAAACGAGAAAGTTCAGACACTTTTCCCTACTTTTATAACTGATCTGGCCTCTTCGCATGTGGCACAGCAGATATATGAAGGTCTGGTGGCCTTCGACCCGTTTACACTTAAAGTAATTCCTGCTGTTGCTGAAAAATGGGAAACCGATACCAGTGGCACACTTTATACCTTTCACCTGAGAAAAGGTGTAAAGTTTCATGACGATGCCTGTTTTCCAGAAGGGAAAGGGCGCGAACTGACAGCCGAAGATGTGCGCTACTCGTTTGAGTTGCTATGCACGAATTCGCCGCTTAACAAAAACTACAGCAGTATATTTAAAGGATTGCTTGAAGGCGCCGACGAATATTACAACGCTGGCAGCTCGGCCAAACCCGGAAGCCTCAGTGGTATTAAGGTGGTTGATCCGAATACGTTACAGATCAAACTTGTGCGCTCTGACATTTCGTTTCTTCAGGTGCTCGCCTATTCGGCTATGTGCGCCATTATTCCGAAAGAAGCCGTTGAAAAATACGGGGCGAAAGCTCACGTGGGATGCGGCGCATTTATTCTCACTGAAATTTCGTCAGACTCATCAGCCATTACGCTTGTTCGCAACCCCGATTACTTTAAAACCGACAAGCACGGCAACAAACTTCCGTTTCTCGACACAATCAGTATTACTTACGTAAACAACAAAGGCTCTGAGCTGACATTTTTCCGCGAAGACAAACTTGATTTTGTATGGGGCCTGAATGCTGATGCGGTAAAATCATTTGTACCGCAGGTAATAAACGAGTTTAAAGACAAGTACTACCTGGGGCATACGGCCGAAATGGCTTCCCAGTATTATGAATTCAACACCACCCGCCCGCCGTTTAATGACCGCAAGGTGCGTATGGCTTTTAATTATGCGGTAAACCGCAACCGGATTATCGAAGATGTGCTTGGTGGCGAAGCTTACGGCCCCGGCATTAACGGCATTTGTCCGCCCGAAATTCCCGGCTACAAAGCCTCTGAAATAAAGGGTTATGATTACAACCCCGAGCTGGCACGCAAGCTGCTGGCCGAAGCGGGTTATCCGGGCGGTAAAAATTTCCCTACCGTGCGTCTTGTAATAAACAGTGGCGGGGCACGAAACACCAACGTGGCTTCTGAAATTCAGAACCAGCTGCGCGAAGTGCTCAACGTGAATATTGAAATCAACAACGTGTCGTTTGAGCAAAAACGCCTCGACGAGGATTATGCCCGCAGCGAAATGTTCCGCGATGGCTGGACGGCTGATTATCCTTCGCCCAAATCATTCCTGCTCATGTATTACGGCGCTGATGTGCCCGACAGTCTTTCCAAGCCGTCGTTCCCGAACTCTTCACGCTACCGCAATCCTGAGTACGACAAACTTTATGAGAGCGCCTGCAAGGCCAAAACGCTTGAAGAGTCAAACAAATACTTCCTGCAGGCCGAACAGCTTATGATAAATGATGCACCTGTGATGGTGCTCTGGTACGACGAAAACTACCTGCTTTTGCAGAATTATGTAAAGAACTTCTCGCAGAATGCGCTGCGTATGTTTAACTTCTCGGAAGTGTATCTCGATCACACACCGAAAAAGAACGAAGGTAAAGGCAACGACAAAAAGGCCGGATCCGGAGAAGCTAAAACAGAAGAGCAGGAAAAAAAATAATGCCGCTCACAAAAAGCCCCGCTTTGGTTCAACCATGGCGGGGTTTTTGCTAATAAGGGGCGTTCCAAAATCCACCTAATTCATTTGCAATGAAAAATTTGTTTCTCCTCTTGTTGTTTTTTCCTCTGGCCGCTTTGGCCGCTGAGAACGAGCAACGAATAGAGTCCGATGTAAAATCGGCTATTGTTTACCTCAACGGAGCGGAGCTGATGCATACCAAACAGGTAACGCTGCAACCCGGCCGCAACGAACTGAAATTTGTAGGACTTTCATCGTACCTCATTCCGAAAAGCATCCAGTTTACGGCTTCGGGCACAGTATCGTTGCTTGCAATCAGCAATCGTATTGACTATCTGTTTGGTCAGATTAAGAGCGATGCGCGTGTACGCCAGCTCAGCGATTCGCTGGATATGATGAATGACCAGTATGCCATGATCGGCGGGCAGATTGATGCGTTTACCAAAGAGAAACAACTGCTTGACGCCAACCAGCGCATGAGCGGAACCGAAAAAGGTATTTCGGCTGCTGAGCTGAAGCTGAGCGCCGATTTTTACCGCAGCCGTATTACCGAAATCAATACGGAGATCATCAAGCTGCAGCGCCGGCAAAACCGCATCAGCGAAACCACCGCGCGCCTGAGTGCACAGCTTAACCGCGAAAATTCAAACCAAAATCCGCCCATGGCCGAAGTAACCGTGCTGGTGAATGTAACGGGCGGTGTAAAAATTGTATCGGACATTACGCTGCGCTATGTGGTTAGTAATGCCGGCTGGGCACCCAGCTATGATCTGGTGGCCGAAGATGTGGGCAAACCGATTGACCTGAAGTACCGCGCAAAAGTGTTTAACCGCACCGACGTGGCCTGGAAAGATATAAAGCTCCGCCTCTCTACCGGCGACCCGATGAAAAGTGCTGTAGCTCCGCAGCCCGAACGCTGGGTGCTCAATTTCCAGAGCAACGACACGTACTATGGCCGTACACAAGGCTATTACAACAATGTGCCCCAGCAGCAAAGCCTCGAAAGCCAGGCGCTGCGCAACAGTGCTCCCGCTGCGGCTCCCATGGCCGGTGCATACGAATTGGACGAACAGGTGGTGCAAAAGAAAGAAGTACAAGCCGCACCGCAGTTCGAAGAGATTCAGATCTCCGAACTCAGCGCAGAGTTCGACATCAAATCGGCCTATGATGTGCCTGCCGACGGACAGCCCTACATTGTGGATGTAACCAGCTACAACCTCAACGCCAGCTTCCAGTACCGCGCCGTACCCAAACTCGACCGCGATGCATTTCTTATGGCGCGCATTACCGGCTGGGAAGAGCTTGACCTTGTGGAAGGCCCGGCCAATGTGTATTTCGGCGGCACCTATGTGGGGCAGTCATACATTTATACCCGCAGCACAAACGACACACTCGACCTTTCTTTTGGCCGCGACCAGAAGCTGCTTGTTACGCGCAACAAGCTCAAGGAAATGAATTCGGAAAAACCTTCAGGCACCACCAAAAAGGAAAGCTACTCGTATGAAATTACGGTAAAGAATACACGAAAAGCAGCCGTTAATGTAGAAATCATCGATCAGATTCCGGTTTCGCAGGATGCCGAAATTATTGTGGAAACCCAAACCATGACCGGCGGTGTACTTGATCCGGCCACAGGCCTGATTACCTGGAAACTCACTATTCCGCCAGGCGAATCGGTGAAAGTGGTACTTTCCTATTCTGTAAAATATCCGAAAAACAAAACACTTAACACCCGCAACTACAAACGCGCCTCCCGCGCCAAGTTGTAATGTGTTTCCAGGCATTTGATCGGGGCCGGAGAAAATTCTCCGGCCCCGATTCATTATTACCCCCACAATCTTTTATATGGGAATGTCGTTCGGCCTGCATACATGTATGTGAAAACACCCCGGCTTTGTATCTTGCAGCGTGATTAACCTCTACCGCATACTCGGCGTTTCGGAATATGCCAATGATCAGCAGATCAGACAGGCCTACCGCACGCTGGCCAAGCGTTATCATCCCGACCTGAATCCGGGCGATGCGCGTGCGGCCGAGAAATTCAAAGAGGTGGCTTCGGCCTACGAAGTGCTTTCCGACCCGATTTTGCGCAGCAATTATGACAAAAAGCGTTTGCGCGAATCGCTTTACTCGCCCGGCCCTTTCTTTGCCGCTTCCGATAATCAGAAAAACAAAACACAAACTGCCACCGACCGACGAGCAAAATACTCGGAAGCCACCTGGGAGTGGGCTGAAACGAAGCGAAAACGCCGGTTGCTTGAACACTTTACACGCCGCCGCAAAATATTTGTGGCCATGGTTATCACCTTTGTGCTGTTTATTACCGCTGCATTTTGGTTTGATAACTGGGTACAGGAACAGCGTAAGGAATTTGCGGCCGAACGCGAACTTGAACGCTATGAACAGCTCAACGCTACAGATGGCCCAAAGGGTAACCGTTCTATAGTAAATTTCGACTCTCCTTTCGACAAGCTCTTTGGCCCGGGGGTGTACGACGATTTTTCGCCACACAGCATTATGGTGCTTAGTCCGCCACAGCCAACGGTAATTTGCCTTGTAGAAGAGCGTCCGCCGTGGCGCACCATTCGCAACGAATACCTGGAGGCAAACAGCTGGATTGTATTGCGGGATATTCCGGCTGGTACATATTTTTTTAAAATCAACACCGGCTTTCGCTGGAACACACAAAGCCGAAACGGGGTTGGCGGATTTACAAAAGACGATTCGTTTTACATTTCCGCCGAACCCTCAGTTAAACTTTATTCTCCCGCCGGCACAAGCATTCCCGTTGCCGACACACTTTCGCTCAACCCGTTGCATCATCATTTCACCCCCATAAAACCTGACGTGTTTTTTGCCCGCGAACTCACACGCGATCCCCGCAAATAAACCCTGCTTATATCTCCTGCCTGTTATGAAAGAATCGCAACAAATATGGATTACCGCAGGTTATGAATTGTTTGCACTGCACGGAGAACCGGGGCTGAAAGTGGAAACACTTGCGAAAAAGGCAGGCATCAGCAAATCATCATTCTATCATCATTTTGCCGGCACGGAAATTTTTCTCGAAACCCTGCTCGCCTATCATCTTGTGCAGGTAAAAATTCTTGCCGGAAAAGAAAATGCGGTCCTGAAAATAGATCCTGAACTCATTCACATCCTCATCGAACATAAAACGGATCTGCTGTTCAACCGTCAGCTCCGCTTTCACAGCAACAACAATACGTATAAAAGCACACTCGAAAAATCGAACCGCATTATCGGAAAAGATTTTGTGCATGTCTGGAAAAACGATCTGCAACTAAGTCTGAGTGTGGATCAGCTACTTGGAATTTTTGAGCTTGCCCTTGAAAATTTTTTCCTTCAGATTAATCCTGAAAACATAAACTACCCCTGGCTCTCGAACTATTTTGCGGAGCTGAAAGTGATTTCCCGAAAGCTTGATGCAGGCGCTTGCTGAGCGTATTTCAGCGAATTGTACGCCACCGTACAACCCGGCCCGATAATTAAGTAAACTTTTGTGTCCTCATCAATACTTACAACCTGTATGACACAACAGTTTCACAAATTCTGGTTACTCATAAGCGCCTTTGTGGTGGCTTCGTTTGCGCCTGTATTTTTTCTGGGTACAATGGCTGAAACTTCGGAGCCCGCCCGCTTTACACTCGATTTTTTGAGTCACCCGATTGATGGTGTGCAGCGTTATGACGCACCCACCACACGTTTTCTGAGTGCGCTAACCGGCGGTTTTTTACTGGGTTGGGGTGCCACCATCTGGTTTTTGCGGAAATGGGTTTACGACAAAGCTCCCGACGAGGTAAGAAAAGCAGTGGTGGCGGGCATTTGCGCCTGGTTTGTGCTCGACAGTTCGGGCTCTGCGGCTTCGGGCAATTTGTCGAATGTGCTTTACAATGTGGTTGTGCTGCTGCTGGCGGTGGGGCCGCTTTGGGTGAAAGCAAAGGAGCCCGCCACGGTATAATTCCGGCTGTTGCCTGTATGCTAAAGATTAACGAAATATTGCGGCTTCGCTAAGTCTTCGTATTTTTGCAGGCATGTACCCAAAAGGAAAGCTCGTAATTATCGGGGGGGCGGTTGACAAGGGAAGTTTCACGGAGAAAAACTTCGACAAGCAGGTTGAAAAGAACCTGAACTTTTTTGAAACTGGGATTCTGAAACGAATCATCACCGAGTCGCTCAAGGGGGAAAAATCACGGATTGAAGTAATCACCACGGCATCAAAAATTCCGCGTGAAGTGGGGCCTGAATACGCACGTGCGTTTCAGTTCCTCGGTGCGGAAAATGTGGATGTAATGCACATTGAACGTCGTGAGCAGGCCACAGAAGCCGAAAACATAGCACGGCTTAAAGCGGCCGATGTAGTCATGTTTACCGGCGGCGACCAGCTGCGCCTCACCTCCATTCTCGGCGGCACCGCGTTTCATGATCTGCTGCTGGAAAAATATACGCATGAGCAGTTTTTGTTTGCCGGCACATCGGCAGGCGCGGCGGCGGCATCCGACAGCATGATTTATCAGGGCTCAAGTCAGGAGGCATTGCTGAAAGGCGAGGTGAAAATCACCAGCGGTCTCGGGCTTATTGATCACGTTATTATTGATACGCATTTTGTGCAGCGCGGGCGCATTGGCCGTTTGTTTCAGGCCGTGGTGGGCAACCCGAAAGTGCTTGGCATTGGCCTGGGCGAAGACACCGGCCTGCTCATTACCGAAGGCCGCCACATGGAAGCAATCGGTTCCGGGCTGGTTATTCTGGTTGACGGACGACACATACAAGACACCAACCTTACGGCAGTGGAAATGGGGCAGCCTATTTCAATCAAAAACCTGGTGGTGCATGTAATGAGTATGTACGACCGTTACGACCTGCACACACATCGTATGACGCTGCACACCACGCAGCACGCCTAAGCACACGCGCACATGAAACTGATTATTCACGGCGGCTTTTTCAGCGAATCGTCAACCAGCGCCGAAACCAAGGTGGCCAAGCAAAACGCGCTTCGCCATATTGCCGCAAAAGCATTTGACTACATGCACACGCACACCGCACTCGAAACTGTAGTGTATGCAGTAGAATTGCTGGAAGACGATGCGTTGTTTAACGCCGGCATCGGTTCGCAGATTCAAAGCGATGGTGTGATACGCATGAGTGCATCGGTTATGGACGGGCGCACGCTGAAGTTCAGCGGTGTGATTAATATTGAAAATGTAAAGAATCCGGTGCGTGTGGCAGAAAGGCTGCTTGCGGTTGATGATCGTGTGCTGGGCGGTGAAGGAGCCACGCGTTTTGCACGGCAGCAGGGCTTCGCCGAATTCAGTACCGAAATTCCGCAGCGCCGCCGTGAGTACGAGGCCAAACTGGCCGCCACGGGCACAGGCACAGTAGGCTGCGTGGCGCTGGATGCGCAGGGAAATATTGCCGCCGCCACTTCTACCGGCGGAAAAGGCTTTGAAATTCCCGGCCGCATTTCCGACTCAGCCACCGCTGCAGGCAACTACGCCAATGCACACTGCGGTGTTAGCTGCACCGGCGTGGGCGAAGATATTGTGAGCGCAGCTGTGGCCACCAAAATTGTTACCCGCGTTACCGACGGCTTGCCGCTGGCCGAAGCATTCAGCCGCACGTTCAATGAACTTAAACCGTTCGACGGATTTGCCGGCGCTATCGCCATCGACAAAGATGGCAATTTGTATCATCAGGACTCGCACCCGAGCATGGTGTTTGCGAGTTTTGACGGTACAAACTTTCAGGTTTTTGGCTGATATTCGTATTCCTGCACCATAGCTGCGGTAATACTATTTCTCATGCCGGTACGTTTCCTCCTTTTTCTTGCTGTACTGTTTGCGTCCTGCGGCGTTCAGTCCACAGCTGATTTGCTGTTAACGAAACCATGCGGAAGCGATTATACCATTGACTATAATTCCACATACGGACTTCGCTTCATTCAGGATTCGATTGAAAGTACAGGGCCTGCCCGGCAATGCAGCGGCTCCGACTATCTGGCTCCTCACCAGCGAAGCAATTCATTCAGTATATACAGGCAATGCCGTGCCACCACACGCCATTCGAGCGGAAGATGCGGCAAACACAGGTAGTGATTCCGGTACTGCAACGCTGTACGATTGAGTATTTACAACTACCGCTTCTCTTCGTATCTTGCCTTACATGCAATCACACGCCGACGTACTACAACATATTTCACGCTACATTACACTTGAGCGTGCCGAGGCCGGATGCTTCAGCGCCATGCTCAAACCCCGCAGCCTGAAAGCAAAGGAAATTTTACTCGACGAAGGCGAAGTTTGCCGGTACTCGGCATTTGTTACACGCGGCTGCCTGCGTGGTTTTACCATTGACCAGAACGGCTATGAGCATGTGCTTCAGTTTGCACCGCCAAACTGGTGGATTGCCGACATGTACAGCCTTATTTCCCAGAAACCCGGTTCGCTCATTATCGAAGCATTGGAAGATTCGGAAATACTGTTGCTTTCAAAAACAGATCAGGAAGCACTTTACCGCGAGGTGCCGAAGTTTGAGCGTTTTTTCCGCATCATTACCGAAAACTCTTTGGTTACAAACCGGCAACGTGTGCTTGATAACCTGAGTCTGACTGCAGTACAGCGGTACGAGGCATTTTGTGTTCGCTATCCTACACTTATCGACTCGCTTCCACAAAAACAGATTGCGGCCTACATTGGCGTTACCCCCGAATTTTTCAGCAAAATGAAAGCCGGACTTAAGCTCAGGAGCTGAAGTATTGCCGGGTTTTCATTCGTACTTAATCTAGATTATTGGTGCGGCCATTCCTCCTGCTCTACTTTTGTGGTGTAAATCAGAAAGGAGTATTTCCATGGATCGAAAGGATTTTCTGAAAAAGGGCCTTACCGGCACACTGGCCGTTGCGGCCACCGCAGTTACTGCCAAAGTAGTGGCACAAACCAGTAATGCACCTTCTGAAAAAGAAGAAGCCGTTGGTTTTAATCATTTACCCAATACACAATCTGCAATTATGGAAAACATGGTGCTTCACAAAGCCAATACACGCGGCCACGCCAACCATGGCTGGCTCGATTCGTTTCATACATTCAGTTTCTCCAATTACCACAATCCCGAACGTATGCACTTTGGCGTGCTGCGCGTGCTTAACGACGACCATGTGGCTCCGGGAATGGGCTTTGGCACACATCCGCACAACAACATGGAAATTATTTCCATTCCGCTCGAAGGCGATCTTGAACACAAAGACAGCATGGGCACCACGGCGGTAATTAAACACGGCGATATTCAGGTAATGAGCGCCGGAAGCGGCATTGCACACAGTGAATACAACAAGAACAGCGACAAGCCGGTGAAGTTTCTGCAAATCTGGGTGTATCCGAAAACCAAAAATGTAGAGCCGCGCTACGACCAGATTACACTTAATCTTGCCGATCGCAAAAACAAACTTCAGCAAATCCTTTCGCCAAAACCTGATGATGAAGGCGTATGGATTCATCAGGACGCCTGGTTTCACCTCACCGATATGGATGCGGGAACAGCACTTGAGTACACATTGAAAAAGCCCGGAAACGGCGTGTATGTGTTCGTGCTTAAAGGCGATGTAAGTGTGGGCGGTCAGGCGCTCAATACACGCGACGGGCTTGGGGTGTGGGATATAAATACGCTGAAACTGAAAGCCACAACCGGCACCGAGCTGCTGCTTATGGAAGTGCCCATGAATTAATACGCTCGCTATAGAGGCTGTTCAAATTTCATCCTTCGGCTTTGTTATGGTGAATTTTTCCCCATCCTGCGTTGCATTTCTTGTCGATACGCTCTAAGTATCGCCTGCGAAAAGCGCCTTGTCTGAGAAAAAATCCACTCATAACAAATCTCA